>NZ_MQTZ01000019.1 GCF_001939115.1 Leptolyngbya sp. 'hensonii'
GTTTCTAGACATTGCTCGATGTAGCGCAAGTCCGCTTCCTGCCATCTCGCTGCCACCCCTCGTCCAGGGGCTTCCCATAAGCCTCCTAAGCCTAGGCGCTGCCACCGTCGTATCGTGGCTCGCACCGTATGTTCATGGCACTCAAAGACCTCGGCGATTGCCGGGGCGGTCCATCCTTGCGCATTCAGCCGCAGCATATGGGCACGGTCTCGGGTTCGTTGCGGCACGGTCCTGGCTAATCTCAGTTCAGCCAGGGTGCGGTCTTCCTCGTCACTCAGTTTGATTCGTAAGGGGGCAGGCACTAGAGACAACCAGTAGAGGGCCAAATCTATCTTATACTTTATTCCTCCGACCTACTTATATGTTAGTGATGTTCTCACTTTTACCGGCCTATATGTACTGCTTCGTTAAACTTGAAAGTTATTTAAATAGACTGATGTTCAGACCCAAACTAACCAATCCAGGCTAAATCCGGGGCAGGATTTCTCGCAGCAGATGACCGGGAACTTTCGACAGGGCCAGGTTCTGCCCCTGCAAGCCCAGTTCATTATAGAAAGCCCGAATGGTCTGCATAACATAGCCCAGGGCCGTCTGGTAGTACTCTGGCTGGGCCTGCCAGCCCTGCAGGGCCTGCAAATGATGGTGTAGGGCGGCCTCTAGGTGGGCCGATCGCTGGGCTTTTTCCAGGGGAAACTGCTTATCCGTGGCCATTTGATAGTAGGCCAGACCCAGATTGTTCTGGGTGGCAAAGACATCGAAGGTCAGGGGGCTGGTCACCCGGTGGGCGGTTTGGATGGCGGCGGTGTAAGCCACGATCGCCTGCTGCAGGTAGTCCTGACGAGCGGCGGGATTGTCCTTGGATCGACCCGCTAGGTGCCAGTAAGCCGTGCCCAGGTTGTTTTGAGTCGCAGCATGGGCCGTGGGAACGGCCTCGGCAGTGCGGTACACCAGGGCTGCCTGGTAAGCGGTGACAGCCAGTTCCAGGAGCTTATCGGGTTGCTCAAACTGGGCCAGATTCCAGTAGGCTGTTCCCAGATTGTTCTGGATCATGGCGTAGTTGAGGGGTTCCTGCTCCGGATTGTAGTACTGCAGTGCGTCAGAGTAGGCGGCGATCGCCTCCCGCAGGCGGGTTTTGGGTTGTTGATGTTGGGCCAGGTGCCAGTAAGCCGTGCCCAGATTGTTCTGGGTGGAGGCATACTTCAGGGGGTCCACGGCAGGCTGACGGTGGCGCAGGGCTTCCTGGTAGGCCGCGATCGACTGTTGCAGGTTGTCTACCGTATCTTGGTGGCGGGCCAGATCCCCATAGGCGGCTCCCAAATTGTTCTGGATCATGGCATAGGACATCGATTGGGTTGTGACATCCAGATGCTTCAGAGCCGCACGATAGGTCTCGATACTTTGGCTCAGTTGCCCCAACTTCTGATCCGGGTTGGTGAGCTGGCGGGAGAGCATCCAGTAAAGATTCCCCAGATCGTTCAGAACGTCTGGCAGCAGAGGGTGGGGCGAGGCAGCGGTCTGAGAGAGAGGGAGCGAACTATGGTCCAGGCAGATCAGAACCTGTTCATAGGCCTGGATCGCAAGGTTCAAGTTGGCGTCGGATCCTTCACCCTGTTCAACCCGATCGCGATAGTAATTGCCCAGGTTGCGACAGGCAATGGCCAGTTCCAGATTGGAGGCGGGCTGTTGACCCAACTGCTCAATTTCTTCCAGGAGGCGCTGAGCTGGTCTGTCCTGGATCAGGCTGCGCCACAACTCTAATTGAGATGCACTTAATGGTGACGGAGAAATGACCTGTGCGGGCGGATGGACAGGTGCGGCAGCGGCTTTGAGGGGGGAGGCTACCGGCTGGAGCGTGGGTTTGGGGGGAGCAAAGGGGTCTCGCCGCAAATGCACCACCTTGTCCTGGGGTTGGGGGAGGAGATTGCCCAGTTCCAGGACTGCCCGTTGTGGTTGCTGCACAGGCCGCTGATTGCCCTGTTGGGGGATCCGCTGTCGATTAGCGGTTTTGGTAGTGACCTGAGCGGGTTGCCCTGACGTTTTGAGAAACTGGTACTGCCGAGGTTGGGAGACTGGTAGACTATTTGCCGTTTCATGAGGTGGGGCCGTTTCTGTCTCTGCTTCTATGGCTAAGCTGTCCCTGCTTTCCGGCTGAATTGCTTTTTCGGTGGTTGCTGCTTCAGAGGCTGGCCGGGAAGAGGGATTGTCGCCCAATTTGGCCAGGTCTTCGGTCAAGATATCCCAGATGTCTGGCTTCTCCGGTTGGTCCTGCTTCAGGTAAGTTGGTTCCGTCCGATTGAGCTCCACCACTTTCGAATCGGTTAAATCTGCAGTGGGCTGAGCTTTGCGATCGAGATCAGCCGGGGAGCTCAGAGCTGCGATTGGGGTCGGGTCCCCAGCAAATTCGAAGAACCCGGTGCGCAAATTCCAGAATTCAGGGGCAGATTGCTGCACACTATGGAACCAGGGACGAGGCAACCAGAGGAGTAAGCTAGATTCAATCAGTGACAATTCCTGTTCCATCGTCCGTAGATAGCTGAGAAACTGCCATTGCACCGAAGCGGGTTGGCGAGTCAATTTTTCAATGCCCAGAATCTGGAATCCTGGAGCAGACTGATGCCCCGTTCTCGATCGGGGGGGCGGATTTTTACTCAGCCAGCGGGCAATTTGAGCTACTGGATTGGGATCGCTCAAGTCCAGGGTCAGGGTGACTAGGCGAGGATAAGTGTCCTGTCCTGTATGGGAATCGGCTGCGGGCGCGATCGGGTAAGCCAGTTCTGTATCCAGTTGGGCTGATAGATGGCTCTGGAGGGCTAAGTCATCACAGACAGCCACAAAAATCTGCCGACGCAGGTCCAGACCCAGGGCAAGCTTAAGGCGCTGGTAAATCTGCTGGTTCTGATTAGAGATAGAGGATAGAGCCGTATCTATCACGCGAGTGGCACAGGGAAAGGGTGGGCATCGAAATATACACCACTCTTCCAATCACTTTTGTCTGGGTCAGGATTGTCATCCAATTGAGAGCAGACAAATTTGCCAAAATAATAAAGAACCAGGTTCTTGGGGTAGAACCTGGTCTTATCAACGATCTAAAGCCAGTCAAACTTTGGTTATTAACCGATCTGTGAAACAGAGAAGGCCACAAAAATCAGCCCACTGACTAAAGCAAGAGCTACAGAACCGAGAATGATATAGTTCCGTTTCTCAGTTTGAGTGGGAGGTTCGGCCCGGTACATCTTAGGCTCAGCCGCAAAGTTGTTGAGACGACCACCCTCTTCAGTTGTGTAAGGCATTAATACAATCCTCTTTATTTAATTAATCTATCTTAACAAAACTTCGTTGAATTAGTCATTATTTGGCTGTTTGGGTACGGCTGACTTTTGATCAGACTGTCATGGGTCCTTTGGCTGGTAGGGTACCCATGACTAATGACCCATAACCAATGACTAACTCCTGACCATTCCCGTGAGAGGCGAACTGGCACTCGCGTAATCTTTGACGGGAATGCGACCGGCCAGAAAAGCGAGTCGTCCGGCATTGGTGGCCAGTCCCATGGCAGAGGCCATGGCCATCGGATTCTGGGCCTGGGCGATCGCGGTATTGATCAACAGGGCATCTGCCCCCATTTCCATGGCCTGGGCGGCTTCACTAGGGGTGCCAATGCCTGCGTCAACGACAACAGGGACCGTCGCATTCTCAATGATGATCTGGATGTTAGCGGCATTCCGAATGCCCTGACCCGATCCGATCGGGGAGCCCAGGGGCATCACGGTGGCACAACCGGCCTCTTCCAGGTGTTTGGCCAGCAGGGGATCAGCATTGATGTAAGGCAGAACTGCAAAGCCTTCTTTCACCAGTTGGGTGGCAGCCTGCAGGGTTCCGATCGGATCGGGGAGGAGATAGCGAGTATCCGGAATAACTTCCAGCTTGACGAAGTTATTGTCTTCCTGACCCAGTAGCTTGGCCATTTCCCGTCCCAGGCGAGCGACGCGGATGGCCTCTTCTGCGGTCTGACAACCGGCTGTATTGGGAAGCATCCAGAGCTTCTGCCAGTCCAGAGCTTCTGCCAACCCCTCATGGCCGGGTGCATTTGTCTGCACCCGGCGGACTGCGACAGTGACAATCTCACAGCCGCTGGCCGCAATGCTTTGGCGCATCTGCTCAAAAGTTTGGTATTTGCCTGTCCCCGTCATCAGGCGGGATTGAAAGGAGCGTCCAGCGATCGTCAGGGGGGTATCCTGCCGCAGTTGCTCTGGGGTTTTATCTAAGGTTTGCATGGAGTATAAACCTGATGTCTCTCTTTCGATGCTATAGCAATCCTGCTGGTTCATTGCTCTTGGTCACATAGATGCTGACTACAGATTGTCTACCTCCAGCCCCAACCGTCCTATGGGATGTTCGGTAAATACGCCTTCATAGAAAAGGCCCCTGCAATTCAGTATATAGAGGAGATTCCTCATGAAGAGTGGGGTTGGAGTGCCATAGTTCGGTCAGGAAGCTGCCTCTGATCATGAGCCTTGTGGAGGGATCATGGTCAGGTGCCTGGTCTGACGGTTCTAGACATTGCTGCCGGTTGCACCCAACTGGTCTTCCAATCTCCCCGATACGAGCAATGATCGGGCCAGTGCAGCCCCTAGTTTTTTAATGGATGAAGTAGCGCCGGAGTAACCTATGGCAAAAGTTGTTGGAATTGACTTGGGCACGACCAACTCGGTTGTGGCAGTGATGGAAGGCGGTAAGCCCTCTGTGATCGCCAATGCTGAAGGTTTTCGAACCACCCCCTCGGTTGTGGCCTTCGCGAAGAATGGCGATCGTCTCGTCGGTCAGATTGCCAAGCGTCAGGCCGTCATGAACCCGGAAAACACCTTCTATTCAGTCAAGCGGTTCATTGGTCGTCGCCATGATGAAGTCACCCATGAGGCCACGGAAGTTTCCTACCGGGTGATTAACGACCACGGCAACGTGCGGTTAGATTGTCCGACTGCGGGTAAGCAATTTGCGCCGGAAGAAATTTCAGCCCAGGTGTTGCGGAAGCTGATCGAGGATGCCAGTAAGTACATCGGCGAGACGGTGACCCAGGCTGTGATTACCGTACCTGCTTATTTCAACGACTCCCAGCGTCAGGCAACCAAAGATGCTGGTCGCATTGCCGGGGTAGAGGTGCTCCGAATTATCAACGAGCCGACAGCCGCAGCTCTGGCCTATGGTTTGGAAAATAAGGAGAATCAGACCATCCTGGTCTTTGACCTGGGGGGTGGAACTTTTGACGTCTCCATTCTGGAAGTGGATGACGGCTTTTTCGAGGTGAAATCGACCAGTGGCGACACCCATCTAGGTGGGGACGATTTTGATAAGAAAATTGTGGACTTCCTGGCTGAGGACTTCAAGCGCACCGAGGGGATCGAGCTGCGGAAAGATAAGCAGGCCCTGCAGCGGCTGACCGAAGCGGCAGAAAAAGCCAAGATTGAGCTTTCCAGTGTGACTCAGGCTGAGATCAACTTGCCCTTTATCACAGCGACCCAGGAAGGCCCTAAGCACCTGGATATGACTCTGACCCGAGCCAAGTTCGAGGAATTGTGCTCGGACCTGTTCGATCGCTGTCGGGTGCCTGTGGAAACCGCCATGCGGGATGCTGGTCTGACGAAGAACGACATCGACGAGGTGGTTCTGGTGGGCGGATCGACCCGGATTCCAGCGGTGCAGGAACTGGTCCGCCGCTTAATGGGCAAGGAGCCGAACCAGAGCGTTAACCCGGATGAGGTCGTAGCCGTTGGTGCTGCGGTGCAGGCTGGTGTGCTGGCTGGTGAGGTCAAGGATATCCTGCTGTTAGATGTGACCCCCCTCTCTCTGGGGGTGGAAACCTTGGGGGGTGTGATGACCAAGATTATTCCGCGCAACACCACGATCCCCACCAAGAAGTCAGAAGTCTTCTCCACGGCTGTCGATGGGCAGACCAATGTGGAAATTCATGTCCTGCAGGGTGAGCGGGAAATGTCCAGTGACAACAAGAGCCTGGGAACCTTCCGGTTGGATGGCATTCCTCCGGCTCCCCGGGGAGTTCCTCAAATTGAAGTCACTTTTGACATTGATGCCAACGGGATCCTGAATGTTCGGGCGAAGGACAAGGGTACGGGTAAGGAACAGTCCATCAGTATTACAGGCGCTTCCACCCTGCCGAAGGATGATGTGGAGCGGATGGTGCGGGAGGCGGAATCTAATGCCTCGGCTGACCGGGAACGCCGGGAGAAAGTTGATCTGAAGAACCAGGCAGACTCTCTGACCTACCAGGCAGAAAAGCAACTGAGCGAGCTGGGCGATAAGGTTCCTGCAGCTGATAAGACCAAGATTGAGGGGCAGATTAAAGAGCTGCGTGAGGTGGTTGCCAAAGAGGACTTCGATCGCATGAAGACCCTGACCACGGAATTGCAGCAGACCCTTTATACCGTCGGCAGCAATATTTACCAGCAGGCTGCCGGGGCTGCTGGAGGCCCCACCACCGATGAGGACCCCACCCCTCCGCCTCCTGGTGGGGGCAGCAAAGATGACGATGTCATTGATGCCGATTTCACAGAAAGCAAATAAGTCAAAACTGGTAGAGGTATTGTGGAGACATTGCTTGCAATGTCTCCACAGCTTTTGCATCGAATTTTAGGGGGGCAGCTTAACTGCCGTCCATACCTGGAACTTCGAATTTATACCCGACTCCCCGGACTGTCTGGATCAGGGCAGGCTGGGTGATGTCTGTTTCAATTTTTTTGCGGATCTGGCCAATGTGCACATCCACAACCCGCTGATCCCCGACGTACTCGTAATCCCACACCTGCTGAATCAGTTCGGCCCGACGCCAGACTCGACCGGGATGACTGGCCAGAAAATGGAGCAAGTCAAATTCCAGGGCGGTCAAAGGCACTAACTGATTGTTCAGAGTGACCTCACGGCGCACGGGATCGATCGCGAGCTTGTCAAACACCAGGCTTTGCTGTTCGGCAGGTTTAATATCCCGAATCCGCCGCAGCAGGGCCTCTACCCGAACGCCCAGCTCTCCCAGGCTAAATGGTTTGGTGATATAGTCATCTGCCCCGGTTGAAAACCCTCTGATCTTGTCCGCCTCGTCGGTGCGGCTGGTTAACATCAGGACAAAAACATTCGTGCGACCCTGCATCTCCTGACAGAGATTGTAGCCATTGGCGTCAGGAAGATTCACATCCAGAATCACTAGGTCCGGATTGAACTGCTCAAATAGGGCCATAGCAGTTTTACCGTCCTCGGCAGATTCCATCTGGTAGTTATGCTTCGCCAGAAAACGGTGAATCAGGTTACGAATCGCGGGATCATCGTCAACCACAAGAATCTTAGCTGGAGCCATGACTGTAACTCTGTGTTGGACGGGGTAAACAGAAATCAATGGGCCAACAATGGTATTGATTCTGCAAACAGTATTCTAGACAATTATCTACAGTTATTACCCGAATCGCCAAAAATCCCTTGCTAAAATTGAAAGTCATTCGAATTGCTACCGATCGAGGCTGGGCAGGGTAGATGGATTGTTCCCTGGTTCCAGGCCTATCCAGTCTGGACTGCTGGTCACTTTGCAGGCAAAGTTGCAGAGGGTTCCAATCTGCCTTCTTTCTAATTAAGTTCGGAAAATATTCAGCAGAAAGATTTATTGGCAGTTACACTAAATGTGAGTTGTTGGGCCTCTCGGAGGATATCGATGAGCGATCAAAGTCCTTACCAAAGGCTTGGGATCACTGAAGATGCATCATTTGATGAAGTGCAAGATGCAAAAGAGCGTCTGCTCAAACATCATGCTGGCGATCGAGGGCAGCAGGAGCTCATTGAAGCTGCTTATGATGCAATTTTGATGGAGCGCCTGCGGATGGTTCAACAGGGCAAGATTAAGGTGCCCGATCGGATTCGCTATGCTGAGAAACTCACCCAGGTTCCTGCCAGCTTTACTCCCGTTCCTGCAACTCAACCCCCGGCCTGGTTAAGAAACCTGATCGATACCCCCAGTCGGTCTCATTTGATCTGGTCGGCAGGGGTGTATACAGTTTTAGGAGTTGCCAGTGTCCTCTTTGCTGCCGCTACCAATAGTGCCATTTTGCAGTTGACCCTGGCTTTTGGGATTGCCACCTGCCTCTATTTTCTGAATGCTAAGGAACATAAGTTTGGTCGGGCTGTTCTCCTGACTCTGGCTGGTCTGATCACTGGTTTGCTTCTGGGAAGTGCCCTCGGTTCTTTGATTCCCCCGGCGGTTTTGCAGGGAGAAGTGCTAGCCACCCTGGTGACGCTTCTGATCTTCTGGGTTATTAGCAGTTTTCTGCGTTAAAGGCTTGTCCTGATGCTCTTCACAGCCTGACGCTGATGCTGCTCTCTTTCGATCGCCTCAAATAAAGCTCTAAAATTTCCAGCTCCAAACCCCTCCACCTGACGAAACTGCCCTCCTGCAGTATAGGTCTGACGTTCAATGAGCTCGAAAAAGAAAGTGGGTTGTTCGAAAACAGGTTGGGTAAAGGTTTGGAGTAAGAAAGCTGGGATCGTTTGACATTGTCGGTCTACTAACACCTGGCAGGTAGAAATTGCTTCCCAATCTGATTCAGCCAGGATCTGGGCATATTCCTGCTGTAGCCCCTCGTAGTAGGTCGCAGGGATAGACAGAAAATTCAAACCCACCTGACGCAGGGCACTGACCGTGGTCAGAATATCTGGAGTCTGCAAAGCAATATGCTGAATCCCAGGACCCCGATTCAGGTCGAGAAATTCCTGAATTTGCGAGGTGACGGTTGCAGGCTGGTTAATCGGTAGTTGGATGGGGCCTTCCGGGTGAACCAGAACCTGGCTGTCGAGACCAGAGTACTCGGTTTGAATGGTGAAACTCTGGCGAGCCTGGAACCCTAAAACGGTTTCATACCAGGTAACTGCTGCTTTCAGGTCTCCAGCTGCAACATTCAAGACAAGATGGTCGATTGCGGTCAGTTGAGGGTCTGCATCCGCAAGTGAATCTGCGGTCCTGCTGGGAAGAGGGATCGATCGGAGGGGGGAACCCAGATGGGGCAGGGGTGAGGTTATTCCCTGGCGTTCTATCAGGGTGTGGCAGAGGGATCCCCAACCAGCAATCTGCGCCCACTTTAAGCAGCCTGCGGGTTGCCACTCTACCTGAATCGGCTGGCAGACCCTGGCCCCCTGGTGGATAGCCTGTTCCATTGTGGCAGTCAGATTATCGACGGTGAAGGCAACATCTGCCACTCCTGATGGATGCTCCCTCAGGTATTGGGCAACGGGACCTGTTGTGCCTGGGGCAGAGGAAAGCAGGATGTCGATCGCACCATTGCTCAAAATATCAGTGTGGCTGTCGCAAGTTGTTTGGTGCGCAACTAATGGTAACCCCAGTTGATTAACGAACCAGTTTCGGGATGCTGTCGCATCTTTGACATAGAAGTGAATGTGGTTGATCCGCATAACGCTTCAGAATAGAGGTTTCTGGAATGATGATGGGGGTTAGTCCAGCTATCTGGTGTGACTAGTGCAGTTTGAAGGCAAATGCTGCAGTCCCAGAATTGTACTCTGGGTCATCCGAGTGCCCACATCCTCCCAGGAGGGTGAAGTCAGGGAGGACGCTATCGGAAAATCGGTCAATAGCAGTCCTGTACACTCTCCTGAGAGAAGGGGAATGCTAAAGTAGAAAACGATAAATCTATCCTCAAATGGGGTTGTGCAAATTAATCAAGGGTTGATCCTGAGGAAAGACCCGTAAGAGCGCATAGTTCCTGTAAGGATGCATCGTTGTAGGACTGATGTCTGTCCGAGGAAAATGAGAGGGGTTGCAGGTAATATGTTGCATTATTTGCCTTTCTAGAACGATTGACTGCCAATCCTGCAAGAATTGCATCTGTATTTGCAAGGCTGAATCAAATTTTCAACTGAATGTAGCGATCCATCATTGCTATTACCCATACCAATACGGGGAATCGTAGGGAATCTAAAGTGAGCCAACTCGATCCGACTCAATTAGAACAACTGAAGGAACTGGGGGACTATCTTCGCCAGCAACGGGAGGAAAAAAATCTTCGTCTGGAGGAGGTTAAGGCCAAAACCTATATTCCCCTGGGAATTTTGGAGGCCCTGGAAAATGCCCAGGTGGAGCATTTGCCTGAACCGGTGTTTATTCAGGGTTTCATTAAGCGTTATGCCGAACTGCTGGGTCTGGATGGAGTAGCGCTGGCCCGGTCGTTTCCAGTGACTCCCCAATCTCCCATCTCCACCACCCTGGTTCCACTGGAAGATAGGAGTTCCCCCTTAGAGTATAAACCGGTCTACACATCCTATATTGTCGGGGCGATCCTGATTGGTCTGGTGGTTTTCTTTTTCCCCACCCTGCAATCCACGCTCAGTTCCCTGAATCAAGTGACGCAGAAATTACCTGCCAGACAGACCCAGCCGTCAGCCACGCCTGATTCTGCCAGGGAACTGCCGGTTGCCTCTCCCGTGGCGACAGCACCGATCCAGGTAACCCTGATCTTGACCGGAGAATCCTGGCTGAAGGTAATGGCAGATGACAAAACCCAATATGAGGGGGTGTTATCGAAGGGAACGCAGCGAACCTGGTCTGCCCAGAGAAAGCTGACGATCGAAACTGGGAATGCCGGAGCTGTGTCTGTGGCTCTGAATGCCGGGGAGACCAAAGTCATGGGAGCTCCGGGTGAGGTGAAACGGGTCACGTTTAAGGCTGGGCAGACGCCCTAGGGTGTCCCGATCGCCTGTCCCCCGCATCGGGCGGTGTAGCTTCTAGCCGGATACTGATCCACATAGCGGTAGATCGCTACGGGAGCAGCAACGCGACAGGTGAAAAACTCGACGGCTGCTCTGCCATCGGGGAGGAGTAATACCTTGGGAGCGAGATCCTGGGGAGGCTCCGTGCGCCATTTCCATTGCACTTGGGGGGGAATGGTGTCCACCAGGTGGTGATGGCTCCAGTTCCGCTGATCGCCCAGGGATCCCATTTCTTGCAATTCTCGCCGCAAGATCGAAGCAATCATGAATGAAGCAGGCGAGAAGTCTCCATCCAGAGCATCCATGAAGTCCATGAAACTGCCTTGGGGTTGGGGAGGGTGCTGGCGATCGCCACTCTGGAAGAGCGCAGTTTCCAGTTGGGCGGTGGTGCTCATTTCCTCAGGAACAGCATAAATTGCCCCGACCCCGCCATCCTGGATGCGATTCAGGTAACATACGAAGCGGATACCAGGTTTCAACTTCAAGGTGGGCAGGCGGGTCAGGGCAGCAGCCGGATTAACCACACTAATAAACCAGCGTCCAGCGGTATTGGGAGTAGGCACCGTTTCTTCAGCAGGGGCCGCAAACTTGAACAGGTCGCCCAGGGCATCCAGAGAATCTGGTTCAGGCATGGTATCCAACTCATCAGGTGAAGTTTTTTGAGGTGGACGATTCTCAGATTCAGGTAACACTAGCGCTGCTTTAATATGCTGCCTGATCTTCTGAATGGATTCCAGAGAAATTTTTTTGATCGACATGCCAGATAGGGGAGCCCAGTCATTCACTCTGCTCTCAAGCTTACGGTGAATCTAGGGAATTGGCAGGATATTTTGCAAATTTGCAGGGGACTACTGGGCTGCTGGCGGGCCATTCCAGATAAAGATGATGGTGCCTACGGGCTTGATGCTGGTGGGGACAATGACAAAGTAACGCTGATAACTACCCATCACCACTTTATAGACGGGACCGCCGCCGTAAGTCCCTGCATCGGAGAGCACCGCACCACTCGACTGGGCGTATTGAACCAGCAGGGGAATGGTTTCCTCCGGCGTGATCAGGGGAATCCAAACATTGGATTCTAATCCGGGCTGCCCTACTTCCCCATCCTCATCTTTAAAGAACTTTTCGGGTTCCACTAGCACATCCGGACCAACGGCTCCAGTGGCTCCTTTATTGGTGGCAGGTAAGGTGTCCTGGAAGCTACCCAGCAGTTCCTCGAAGGCTTTCAGGGCCTGATCAGCCGCAGGCGTGGGAGAGGCTGAGGGGGAAGGACTGCTACTGCTGCTGGGAGCAGGGGAAGGGGGCGCATCGGGTGACGGTGATGCAGAGGGATCGGGGGATGGGCTTTCGTCCGTGGGTGGTGTCGGTTCTGGCTTTACCAGTGGGGGAATGATGGTTTTGGTGCTCGATCGGGGAGCTGCTTTCTTGGGGGCAGCTTTGGGTGGCTTTTTGGCCAGTTTAATCGATCGGATCTTGGTGCTTTTGCGATCTTTGGGAATCTCCGCTTTCTTATCGATATTCAGGGAAGTGGGAGATAGGAACAACGCCACATGGAAGATCAGGGAAAACAGCAGCATCGGACGGAGCACCCGCCTGACGTTGGTAGGCAGATGCAGATTTTTCGGCCAGGAAAGCAATCGACTACCCAGGTGCATGATGAATCAAGACCAATTTAAATTGTGATTGCGACAGGGATTTTCCGCCCAGGTGTTGCAGACAATGCCTCTAAAAGTCACACAGCAATCGTTAGCCAAATCGACCATTGACGTAATCTTCAGTTTGTTTGTTAGAAGGATTGTAAAAAACCGTGCTGGTTTTATCGAACTCAACCATTTCCCCCAAATACATGAAGGCCGTATAGTCAGACAGCCGGGCTGCCTGCTGCATACTGTGGGTTACAATCAGAATCGTGACCTGCTGTTTCAGGTCTCCCATAAGTTCCTCAATGCTGGCGGTTGCGATCGGGTCCAGGGCAGAGGTGGGCTCATCAAACAGGATCAGTTCTGGCTCAGTAGCCAGAGCCCGGGCAATGCACAACCGTTGTTGTTGTCCCCCAGAGAGGTTATAGGCAGAATCCCGCAGGCGATCCTTGACCTCATCCCAGAGGGCAGCCCGTCGTAGGGCCTGTTCCACATGCTCATCGATAAAACTCCGCCTCACGCCTCCCCGCACCCGTAAGCCGTAGGCCACGTTCTCATAAATGGACTTGGGAAACGGGTTGGGACGCTGGAAGACCATACTGATCCGCATCCGGATTTCGATCGGGTCCATTTTCCGGCCCAGTAGATTAATCCCTTCTGGCTGCAGCCAAATTTCCCCTTCATAGTGGTTGCCGGGATACAGATCGTGCAGGCGATTGAAGCAGCGCAATAGGGTGGTCTTGCCACAACCAGATGGGCCAATCAGAGCTGTTACCTGCTGATCCGGTACGATCAGATTCACCCCTTTCAGCACTTTGGTAGAACCATAATAGAAGCTCAAATTTCGAACTTCCGCCTTGGCTTTCAGGGTGCTTAAATCCATTGAGGATGATGTGGTCGCTTGTTCTACCATTTAATGCCCCTTCTCAGGAAGTAACGTAAGAGAATTGCGATCGTATTCATACTCAGGGTCATAAAGACCAGCACAGCCCCTGCGGCTGCGGCATTGATCTGGAACTCTGGTTGAGGCCGGGAGACCCAGTTAAACATTTGAATTGGCATTACGGTAAAGGGAGCCATCAGCCATTCAAAAGAGACCTGGAAGAAGGGAAAAGTGGGGTCTACCTTCAGGGGGGTGGGGGGCAGGAAGGCAATGAAGGTCAGGGCTCCGATCGTAATCAAGGGGGCTGTTTCCCCGATCGCCCGAGATAGACCAATAATCACCCCCGTCAGAATGCCGCCAATAGAATAGGGCAGGATGTGATCCCAGATCATCTGCCAGCGACTGGCTCCCAGAGCATAGGCAGCTTCCCGCAGACTGTCGGGCACAGCCCTGAGAGATTCCCGGGTGGTCACAATCACCACAGGTAGAATCAGCAGGCCCAGGGTTAATCCAGCCGTGATAATACTTTGCCCCAGATGGAACTGCCGTGCAAACAGGCCCAGAGCCAGGAGTCCGTAGATAATGGAGGGTACACCAGCCAGATTGGTTACATTGATTTCAATCAGATCGGCCAACCAGTTTTTGCGGGCATATTCCTCCAGATAAATCCCAGCGGCCACCCCCATTGGAATGGCAAAGGCAGAGGTGACCAGCATAATCAGTGCTGAACCCACCCAGGCTGCATAAATTCCTGCTTCTTCTGGAAAGCGACTGGGAAAGGACGTGAAGAACTTCCAATTGAACGAGAAACCACTTTCAGCGTTGATTAATCGGGGATAACCCTGATAAAGCAGATAGGCCACGAGCATCAGAAGCGTGGCCAGGGAAAACAGAATAATCAGGAAGCCGAAACCGGCAAACAGGTTGCTGATGATTCTGCGACGAAAAATGGAGGTTTGAATGGTGTCCAAAGCTGATATGGAGTTCAATAGGGGGGCGACAACTGCTTTCCGAATGGGCGTTGGATGCAAATTAGTAAACTTCTCGGTATCGTTTACTCAAGAAATGTCCGGCGATGTTGAAGACCAGGGTCATCATGACCAGCATTAGTCCAGCCGCGAAGATGGTCTGGTACTCCAATGTGCCATGGGGAATATCGCCCAGGCTAACTTGCACAATATAGGCTGTGATCGTGGCAGCAGAATCGGTGGGGTTCCAGGTGAGATTGGGTTGTAGCCCTGCTGCAACGGCCACAATCATGGTTTCTCCCACAGCCCGAGAAATGCCCAGGATGTAAGCGGCGGAGATGCCAGAAAATGCTGCCGGGAAGACCACACTCCAGGCGGTTTGAAAGCGAGTCGCCCCCATGGCATAGGAACCCTCCCGCAGCCCTACGGGCACAGCCCGCATGGCATCCTCACTGACAGAACTCACAAAGGGTAGAATCATGATCCCCATGACCAGGCCCGCACTCAGCATATTGAAACCGCCCAATTCTTCCGGAAAGATCCCAGGGCTCCAGCGGTGCAGGGGTTCTCCCACAAAGGCATACAGGTATTGCAACATGGGCGTTACCGCCAGGAGGGCAAAGTAGCCATAAACGACCGTGGGAATCCCAGACAGCAATTCCAGGCAAGGCTTCGTAATTTCCCGCAGCCAGGGAGGGCAAAATTCGCTCAGGTAGAGGGCGGCGATCGTCCCGAAAGGAACGGCAACAGAGAGGGCAACGGCTGTGGTGACCAGCGTTCCTGAGACGAGGGGTAAAATCCCATACTCCGGATCTTCAAACAGAGGTGTCCATTTGGTTCCCGTCAGGAACGTCAGGATGGGAACCTGCTCAAAAAAATGGGCTGACTCGGTTATCAGGACGAGCATCACCGCTACTGTGGTGGCGACAGCAGAGAAGGCAGCCAGGAGCAAGATCACCTCAATGAACCGCTCCCGCACCTCCCGGAACAGTCGTTTCCGGGAGGGGACAGAATCGGCTAGGGGTTCTTGAATCGGTAAAGATGAGGGATCAGACATGATTAGCAAGCAGGTTCGGTACGAGCACCAGGTACCGAGGGACAGGAGTTACCTTCAGTTTCTGGGCTGAAGGTAAGGATAAAGAGATGATTTTAACCCTGATCAAAACCAGAACTCAACAGGGAACAGGTTGCAACCTGTTCCCTGGTTCAACTGCGGTTTTTGAGGGGTTCTCTCTTAACCCGGTGAGGGCTTTGCCCCGGATGGGAGCGAAGCCTGAAATGGGTCAGAGAGCCTCAGAATCCGATTTAGTCAACGAGTTGACGGGTCAGCAGATCCTTAGCCGTTAAACCAATCTGCTCTTTACCACCGAAGATGGAACCGGTCTTAGCATCTTTGAACCGGTCCATCGCCATCTCGTACTCATTGGGCTTGAAGCCAACGTAGCCCACCTGAGGGACTAGCTTGCCAGCACTGGTCAGGTAGTATTCCACAAATGCCTTAACTTCAGGCTTGCTGATAGAAGAGGCCTTGACGTAGATGAACAGGGGCCGGGACAGGGGATAGTAGGTGCCATTGTCCACGTTCTTGCGAGCGGGATAGACGGGGCCTTTGCCACTATCGATCGCAACCCCTTTCAGGCGCTTCTTATTGTTTTCGTAGTAGGCCAAACCAAAGTAGCCCAGGGCATTCTTGTCCCGACCGACACCCTGTACCAGCACGTTGTCATCTTCGCTGGGGGTGAAATCTTTGCGGCTGGATTTGGATTTGCCGACGATCGCTTCCGTGAAGTAATCGAAAGTGCCGGAGTCAGGGCCAGGTCCAAATAGCTTCAGGGGTGCATCGGGAAAGCCAGAGCGAATCTGGCTCCAGTTGGTAATTTTGCCTTCAGCACCGGGCTCCCACATCTTCTTCAGTTCAGCCACCGTCAGCTTATCAGCCCAGTTATTCTTCGTGTTAACTACAACGGTCAGGGCATCATAGGCAACCGGAATTTCAATGTACTTGATGCCGTTGGCAGCACAGACATCAATTTCTTTTCTGAGAATGGGGCGGGATGCGTTGGAAATATCGGTTTCGCCAGTGCAGAACTTCTTGAACCCACCGCCGGTTCCGGAGATACCGACCGTGACCTTCACAGCTCCGCCTTTAGCTTTCTGAAACTCTTCAGCAACTGCCTCGGTGACCGGGAAGACAGTGCTAGACCCATCAATCTTGACTGTGGCAGGACTTTGAGATTGAACGGCAGGCACTGCCAGACCGATTACAGTTCCAGAAACTGCTGCGATCGCACCCAGCAGCGCAAGGCGATTGGACTTCAAATTTTTTACGCCCATCATAATGGCTTGCTCCGTAATGCTAGAAATATCTGAAAACACAACACAACTGCTTCAGATGAACACGGCTTCAATGCAACGAAGCTGGGAGGGTTTCATCCATGTGTATTGTTTCAGTACGGGGCAAATTGTCAAACCAAGAGACGCTTAAGGAGGTGTTAATGAATGGTTAAAGTGCCGACTATTGCTCGTCGATCGCCAAGGAAACCCTTTCTCCACCCATATCTCGCATGATCCCAAGCAGCTTGGCTACTTCCTCATAGGGCACTTTCTTATCTGCCTTGAGGATGACAGCCCCGGTAGGATTTTTAGCCAGATAAGCCTGGATGCGCTGGCCCAATTCCCCTTCCGCAACGGGCTTATTGTCGATCAGGGTCTGGTTTTGGGTACTTAAGCCAATGATCAAAGGTTCTGGTTCTTTGACCTCGCTCACCCCGGCAGTGGCACTGGGTAGGGTGACATTAATTGCCCGCTGCCCGGTCAGGGTCATGGACACCAGGATGAAAAAAGTCAAGATCGTCATGATCACGTCCATCATGGGGACGAGGTTGACTTCCGGCATGGAACTGCTGTGGTGCCTGTTTCGGGAGCGCATAGGGGATGATGGATAGACTGTAAAATAGAAATCTTTCTTTGCTTAGCCTTTAGCATAACGTATGCGTTCCCCTGCCATGGGTTAACCAGGGAACAGCAATCGTGATTATCGGATGCGAACGAATCCGGCCCGGGTGATTAAGTCCTGACCCTGATCGGTCAGGAGCAAATTGGCATAGGCTTCCCCAGCCTGCTGTTCTATGCTGCCATTCTGCTTGATGATGACAAACATCTGGCGAGTGATCGGGTAACTCCCACTTTTGAAGGCGTCTCCGTTCAGTTGGTTCCGTTGCCCAGGGCAGTTGCTCGCAGGCACCAGCGGTGAGGTGTAGGGAGCGATAAAAGTCTGACCCTGGCGGGCGATCGGGAGCGGTTTGACCTGGCATTGGGGAACGACCTCTGGAGCCGAGGCATAGTAAATTCCACCTGGATTCTTGGCCAGCGATCGGAGAGCCTGGGTTGTGCTGTAGACATAGGTGACATTGCGGCCCAGGGGTTGCCCGGTCAGTAGATTCTCGATAAAGAACTCCACGGTGCCCCCATCACTGGCCCGACGGGAGTAGGGGGTGATGGGTAAGTCAGGCCCACCCACCTGTTGCCAGTTTGTGGTTTTGCCGGTATAGATGTCCCGAACTTGGGTCAGGGTCAGTCCTGGAATGGACAGGCTGGGATGAACGGCGATCGCGAGTCCCTCAATGGCTACTGGAACCTGTCGCAGGCGGTACCCTCGCTGTTGAGCCTGCTGGTATTCCTGATTCTTAATCGGGCGGGAAGATTGGGAGAAGGCCAGTTGATCATCCAGCAGCATCCGGATGCCAGTGCCGGAACCGGGCGTGGCATTGACGGCATCGGTATAACGCAGCTTAAATCCAGGCAAAGTGGTCTGAATCAGGGGGTCCACATCTCGTCGAATCGGAGCCCAGGTGGTGCTGCCGCCATAATTAAACACACCGTTGGGGACAGACTTCACATCCACAAAGCTATTGCCTGCTGACGTTGGGGCATTGCTGGGTGGATTTCCAGTTCCAGGGGAGGCGCTGGGGGAACTGGTGTTTTGAGAGCCTGAATTGAGCTTGGGCAGGAAATTGGAATTGTTCTTCGAGAACCACCACAACCCTCCGCCTGCCATGCCCAGGGTGATCAGCAAAGAGAGAATCAGAATGGGGGTTTCATTTTTGGAAGCCATGACAATGCCAGGTTAGATCACTTTCTCCAATCATGCCTTTTTTGGTTGATTCTGAGATCGGGAAGGACGGGTTCATTGATAATAAAAAAGGTGAATTTGATCCTTCTCATTCCAAAACCATGCTGAGGTCTACTGTAATGTTGCCACGATCGATTCTGCTACTACTGCCAGCCTGGTTAGGGTTTGTGTTAATGGCCTGCGGAACGATCGAGCCAAACAAAATTGCGGAAAAAATTAAAGAAGATCTCAATAAACAGGGTGGGGTTACCGTCAAAACAGTCAAATGCCCTGAAGAGGTGAATCCGAAATCAGGAGAGTCGTTTGATTGTCGGGCAGAAATTGATGTGACCAAGAGCTTTCCGATTCGGGTCAAGTTGAAAGATAACCGGGGAAATGTGGACTGGGAAGTGCTGAACACGAAGGTGATTTTGAACCTGAAGGGGCTGGAATCCCAGTTTAAAGAAGCACTCAAAACCCAGGCTGGAACCGACGTTGATGTTAAATGTGGGACGACCCCTTATCGTCTGAACAAGCCGGGTGATTCCTTTGAATGCACGATGATGAAGCAGGGTAAACCGGGTGTCATTCTGGTCAAGCTGGATCCCGAAGGGAATGTCAACTGGAATGAAGTGATTGAAATTCCTGTGGCGAAAGCACCGGAACTGGGCAAACAGGTGGGCGGGGATCAGAAAGCTGGGGGGAAAACGGGAGATAAAAATGCTGCCCAATCCAGCCCCTCAGGTACTGCTGCAACGGCGAGTCCATCGGGTGGCTCGCCCACGGCATCCCCTAGCGCAACCGCTTCCCCGACCACCGAAAATATTGTCAATCCTGGGAATGAGCTGCCGGATGTGACGAACGACTAGTGGTGGGGCAAGCTTAATCTGAGTCTGACGGCACACATATCGAATCACAGGTGCAATCAAAAATTCCCGACCGGCTTGTTTGCTGGTGATGCCCACATATCGGATACCGTCTTGAATTTGCTCATGCAAATCGGGCAGGCGATCGAGGGAGCCTGCCCGATCGGCCCTGCAATCTAGGTCAGCCAGGATATCCCTAATATCAAACGGCAGTTCAAAATACTTGCTAAAGGTGTAGGTCTCACCTGGATTGAGAGTCTTGGGTTTGCGGCCCATAGCTTTCCCTACTGCATGGATCCCTCTCTCAAGGTATCCTTTTAGGCTTTGCTGAATGCAAATATGAATTACCCTCATCCCCAACCCTTCTCCCGCAGGAGAAGGGAGCTAAAACTCTTGTTCCCTCTCCTTTGGGAGAGGGCTAGGGAGAGGGCTGCATAAGGAAGGCTCAAGCACGAAAATCATACTTCTATTCAGCAACGCCTCCTTTTACAGCCGATTGCTGATGACGAAATAGTTTTCGTTGCGAATGGCCATACCATGAGCCGGTGATGCATACCAGGTGACCACGATCGTCCCCTGTTCATCCTTGGTTGGAACCAGATTCAGATAAAGCCGAAAATTGTCTTTACTCACCTGATAAAGTGCACCATTCCCATACCTGGCTTTCATCGGCTCAATCTCGAAACCAGCGGTTTGCAAGGCTGTTTTCAGGCTGCTAAACACCTGATCCGGGGTCTGGGTTCTGACCAGCCTGATATTGCCATCGGTGGTAGAATTCAATTCCGGCAATCCTTGCGGGTTGGGGGTTTCTGCAACCTCACTGGATTTAACACTCTTGTAGAACAGTTCGGGCTTGGCAAAATCATCCGGTCTGGCGGCTAGCTCATCCACTGGTTCTGCAGTTGCCTCAGGATTGGAGGTCAGCTGATTCAAGAGGGTGGTGTATTCAGAGAACTGCGCTTGGGCTGCCTGGATATCTTCAAAGGAACGGGCTGCGTCTGCCAGCATGTAAACGGTGTAGGTGCCATCGCTCAGAATGGTCAGGGTGTGTTCCTTCCCTTCCCTGGAAACCTTGTAAACTTTCTGATTCGGTTCATCGGTTTCCGGTGTGACCTCAAAATCCTTAGAAGCCAGCCCTTTGGTTAGATAATCCGCAATTCTGGCGATATCGGCCTGAACCCTGTAGCAAGAAGGTAGACCGGCACATCCCAATCGTGCAGTGGGATAGTTGGGGAAATCAGACCGCAGTTGTTTCAGGGTTTGATTGAATTCGGCCACGATTTTGGGATTGGGATTCAGAATCGACTGCCCCGACTTGAATGTTGTTGTTGGGGTGGAAGACTGGGGTTGAGGAGCAGACTGGATGGGAGTCGCAGGCTTAACCGGCGATGTTGTCGTAGCCACAGTTTGGCTGGCGGTTGCGGCTGGTGGCGGAGAACTGGCTTTTGCAGTTGAGCTTGGAGTTGAGGGTTGACTGGCGGTTGTTGCCGAGGTCGCCGTACTGCGGGTTGTGGTTGCCTTACTGTTGGCCGATTTGACATTCGGCAACACAGTGCTTAAGGAGCCCACATTGAGGGGCTTGGTGGGCAGCTTGGTGCTACCAGGGCCAGGGGTCCCAGGTGCGCTTGGGGCGAGGGAGATCGGTGTCCGAGGGGCAGCAGGAAGTTGGGTGACCTTGATTTCCTCCTCCTTCTGCAAGGAGAGGTCCACTTTCTTCCCCTCTTTGGCCGTAGGAACAAACAAAAAGATGCCATGCAGGGCGATCGAGAGCAGCAGGATAGGACGGAGCAGACCGATCGGACTGGAGGTATTGTTCAGCGGATAGGATGATGAGGTCATAGTTTCAGTAACCGTCGATCGGCAAAGGGGGCTTTTCGGGTTTAGTGGGATGGGAATTGTTGTGGAAGGTGGGCTCGTACCAGACCTGACGGTAAATCAGTTCCAATTCATTGCCGACTTCCGAGAAGTAGTCTATCTGCCTCGCCTGCAGAGTAACCATGACCCGGAAGATCGCTAGGGCGATGATCGCCACCACCATGCCTGCTGCCGTTGCGATCAGGGCTTCCCCAATTCCAGCGGCAGCTTTGGTTGCTCCTTCTGAGGTGCCGCCACCGCCAATATTGAGGTTGTTGAAGGTTCGGATCAGGCCGGTCACAGTTCCCAGCAGACCGAGAAGGGGGGCAATCCCCACGACGGTTTCCAGAAACTTGTCGCCCTTGCGCATCTGGACAAATTCTTTATCGGCTGCTGTTTCCAGGGCAAGGCGGAAGGTGTCGGGGGTGGGTTGCTTCAATTTTAGCGGAGCCAGGAGGAACCGACCGATGGCTAGGGATTGAGCCCGTTCTGAGATCGCGACGGCCTTGTTCAGGTCATGACGGGCTGCTTCCAGCACATCATGGACAATTTGCTGTTCCTGACTGAGGAGCTGGAACCAGAACCAGGTGCGCTCTAATGCTGTGGCAATGGAAGCAATAGACAGACCGACCAGCGGTATCATTACTGGGCCACCTTCTCGTACCAGGTCATAAATTCTAGACATTAGATCTCAGCAACCGCTTTTTCTGAATTCTTCCGGCAGGCTCCTCCGCTATCAGAATACCTGAACTGCCCCAGGGGATTCGTTAAGGGAACGTTAACGCCATACTTTCTGATGCTTCTCTACAGTAGCGAGTAGGGGTGAATTTTTAAGTCGTCGGGGCGACATTGACTTGCCCCAAAATCTCTTACCGCTGTTTTTCGTCGCTTCAACCGATAATAGAACAGGGTTTACATTTCTTCAACTATGGCCAGAGACCTGCGTGGATTTCTCAAACTTCTGGAGCAACGAAAGCAGTTGCGTCGGATCACCGTGCCCGTAGATCCCGATTTAGAGATTGCTGAAATTTGCAATCGGATGTTGCAACAGGGGGGACCCGCCCTGCTCTTTGAGCAGGTTAAGGGGGCAGCCTATCCTGTGGCCGTGAATGTGATGGGCACGGTAGAGCGGATCTGTTGGGCGATGAATATGGAGCAGCCTGAGGATCTGGAGGTGCTGGGGCGAAAGCTGAGCCTGTTGCAACAACCCAAGCCGCCTAAAAAGCTGGCCCAGGCGATCGAATTTGGCAAAGTCCTGTTTGATGTGCTCAAAGCGAAACCAGGGCGCGATCTCCTGCCCGCCTGTCAGCAGGTTGTGATGCGGGAAGAGAACCTGGATCTGAATCAGATCCCCATGATCCGTCCCTACTCCGGTGATGCAGGGAAGATCATTACCCTCGGCCTGGTGATCACGAAAGACTGTGAAACCGGAATTCCCAACGTGGGCGTTTATCGACTCCAGCTCCAGTCGGCCAAAACCATGACAGTCCACTGGCTTTCCGTGCGGGGCGGGGCCAGGCACCTGCGCAAAGCCGCCGAGCGAGGGCAGAAGTTGGAGGTGGCGATCGCCCTGGGCGTGGATCCTCTGATCATTATGGCAGCGGCTACGCCCATCCCCGTTGATCTGTCGGAATGGCTGTTTGCCGGTCTGTACGGGGGGTCGGGGGTGAACCTGGCCCGTTGCAAGACCCTGGATCTGGATGTGCCAGCGGATGCGGAAATTATCCTGGAGGGCACCATTACCCCCGGTGAGGTTTTGCCGGATGGACCCTTTGGTGATCACATGGGCTACTACGGTGGGGTAGAAGACTCGCCCCTGATTCGCTTCCACTGTATGACCCACCGCAAAGATCCGATCTACCTGACCACCTTCAGTGGTCGTCCCCCTAAGGAAGAGGCGATGATGGCGATCGCCCTTAACCGCATCTATACCCCCATCTTGCGACAGCAGGTGCCGGAGATTACGGATTTCTTCCTGCCGATGGAAGCCCTCAGTTATAAAGCGGCCATTATTGCGATCGACAAAGCCTATCCCGGTCAGGCGCGGCGGGCTGCCCTGGCTTTCTGGAGCGCCCTGCCCCAGTTCACCTATACAAAATTCGTGATTGTGGTGGACAAGACCATCAATATTCGCGATCCCCGACAGGTGGTCTGGGCGATTAGTTCCAAGGTCGATCCGGTACGGGATGTGTTTATCCTGCCGGAAACTCCCTTTGATACCCTGGATTTTGCCAGTGAAAAAATTGGCCTAGGGGGGCGGATGGGGATTGATGCCACCACCAAGATGCCTCCGGAAACCGATCATCCCTGGGGCGAGGTGCTGGAATCGGACCCGGCGGTGGCAGCGCTGGTCGATCGGCGCTGGGCTGAGTATGGACTGGCCGATCTCAACCTGGGAGAGGTTGATCCCAATCTGTTTGGCTATGAAGTGGGTAAATTCTGAAGGCAGGTGCGGTCAAATTTCTGCCAGAGCTGGCCCTGCACAGCCAGCTTACCGCCCAGACTGTCCAGGAACTTGGCCGACACGGTTATGCCTCAAGCCAACTGAATAGTTGCTCGATCGTCAGCCCAAAGGGTTCAGCAAAGGCGGGAACTGGAAGGCGATGCTCTGGGGCTTCAAAAACGGCAATGTGACTATCCGCAGAATAGACAAAGATCAGCTTTTCTTCTGGATCAACCAACCATCCCATTTGGGTGCCGTGAGCCAGACAGTGAAGAATGTTGCGGATGACTTTAGTCTGGTTTTGCTCAGGAAAGAGGATTTCGATCGTCCAATCTGGGGCGATGGCAAAGGTATTGGATACTTCGCCATTCGGCTCGCGGGGAATCCGCTCCCAGGTGAAGACGCTGATATCAGGGACAACGGAGCGATCTCCAAAGGTGCAGCGCAGTTCTGTGTAGGCGCGAGCGATGTGCTGGGGCTTGAGTACAAGGTTGATTGCAGCCCCAAGGTCAAGCTGGACTGTGCTGTGTTTTCCCTGAGGTATGGGTTTCTGGATAATTTCACCGTCGATGAATTCGCTGGCGGGTTTGGTTTCTGGTAGCTTCAGGAATTCATCCAGGGTGATTGGTTTGGCAGGAGTTTGAACCATAACCGTGGGGATAGAAGTGGAATGGATGTATTGTAGCTCCTGCAAAATTCATGGGTTTCTAGCGGCATCGTAATTTCTAACAGCCCATCATCGTAGGTCAGGCGAGCACCACGGGCTTGAGGCAGCGCATGCAGAATTTGGAGATACGCTTCCCAGGATAGGCCCTGCAGGGCAACAGGCTGCTCCCCAACGGGCTGTAATTCCGCTTTCGGTGCAATATCTCTGATCATTGAAATCGGTATTGTTCCCGATCGTACCCATGATCCGGTCCTCTGAGAGGGGGAATGCTGGTGGCAAACAGACTTTGTAACCGCAACAATTCTGCTCCAGCCTGAAACAGCAGATCCCCTTTGCCCAGTAAATGGGCTGCTTCCGTCTGCTTGCCCCCCAAGATAATCATGGAATCTGCTTCACTGGCAGTTCGGAGGGCAACTCTACCAGGTAGATTGGACCGAATGATCGGAGTCACGATCGTCGCCTCTGGGCGTTGTGTGGCAATGATCAGGTGAATTCCGGCAGCCCGTGCCATCGCCCCTAATCGTTTGATGCTCAGCTCCAGTGCTGCTTTCATTTCTTTCTCGGCCATGAAATCGGCATACTCATCAAAGATGCAGACGATGCGGGGCAGCAGGCGCTCCGGTTGCTGCTGGTTATAGCTGCTCAGGTCCGAACAGCGATGTTGCTCAAATTTGCGGTACCGGGATGCCATTTCTACCGTCAGGGATTCCATCAGATCGATCGCCGCCTCCCCCTCCTTCACGATCGGTTGATACAGCCAGGGAATGCGTTCAAACTCTGGAAAGGTGACCCGCTTCGGATCGACCAGCGCAATTTTGAGCTGGTCGGGGGGCTGACTGATCAGCAAGCTGAGCAGCAGCGATCGCAGAAACTCGCTCTTCCCACTGCCCGTGGTGCCGCCGATGAGAAAATGGCAGGTATTTGGATCGGACAGATCCGCCTGAACCAGTTGCCCCTCCAGATTGACCCCGATCGCAATTTGGGTGGGGGCGGTCGGGGACAGGCTTTGAGACTCCAGGTAGTCGTCAAAATGGGCCGTCTGCCGATCGGGACGGGGTAAATCGATACTTACATACCCGGCCTGGGGCGCAATCAGAGGGGGCTGGGCAATCCCCAACTGCACCCGCAGATCATCCGATAACTTCAGGATGGCATTGACCTTAACACCAGGATTGGGCTTCAATTTTACCCGGATGAAGGCAGGCCCGATCGCCGCACCGTGGTAGGTTACGCCAATGCCGAAGGCCCGCAGAGTGTTGACCAATGCCTGGGCTGTGGTCTCCACATTCGGTGGCGATGGTTTTGGCTGTTGCTTGGGGGCTGTGGTTTTCCGGCTGCGACCTGGGGTGGCCTCCCCTGGTACAAAGAAGGTCTGGCAGCGAGTCCGTTGGGGACAGATCTGACACAGTTCCGGTTGGGCTGTAGCGGGAGGTGGATCGGGCTGTCCTGGTTGCCAACTCATCCAATGGCCCATCTGTTGCAACTTGTGCGGTAGCATCTGATGCAGGGTCTGCTCCAGTTCATCCCAGGTAAAGGTTAATTCCTTCCAATCCGGGAGAACGCTGTAGACGGCTGAATCGATCGGAACGCCCACCTTTTCGCGCAACATCGTGCTGTAGAGGGCCACCTGCACCAGTTGCGCCGATGGATCGGGGGACTGGTAAGTTTTATATTCCACAATGCAGAGGCGATGGCGATCGAAGTCATAGACGAGGCTATCAAAGCGACCTCTGACGAGCTGTTGCCCCCCATTCGGCAAGGGGAAGCAATGCTGCACCTGGAGTTCCTGCCCCAGAAAGGTCTTCTGGAGCACTTCCGTTGCGGTACAAAAGCGGCGATTGCTCACCAGTAGTTCTACCCAGCGCTGAATCAGGCTGGTCAGGCCCTGCCAGAGATGTTGCAGGGCTGGGGCTTTGCTGGGGTCTGTCTGGATAGCCGATCGCAGATAGGGAAAAAACACCTGATTGTAAAACAGCTCCCGCATTTGGATGGCGATCGCGTCTTCCTCCAGTTCTGCTGGTGAAGGTTCCAGAAACTGCTGAAACTGGGGCTCTTGCAGAGCGGTCTGGATGAATCGATCGGAAAGGTCATGGAAGGCATGACCGATGCCCAACGTCTCAGCATCTGGCAAAAACACGGTCATCCCACCAAAATGGTGGGCCAGATAGAATAAGCGGGCACACTCAAACGCCACCCGAACTTTGGTGACACTCAACGGTGGATTTTCGGATGGGGCTGTTTGATTCACAGGCTGGGGAGACAGGAGCTGTCTCTTCACAGTGGCGGGTTTTAGGAGAGTGAGGGTGCAGTCAACCTTCTCGACCGGTTATACCGATCTCGTGGGAGGATGAAATCCCTTATCCCCTCCTGGGCGGAGTGGCCCGCAGGGCCGAGATCGGTCATGCAGATGCCCTAGCCTGACGGCTTGACTGGGACCAGACAAATAATCTGTTCTTCCAGAGGGGCTGTCTCATCCAGGATATCAATTTGGTGTTCCTGGCAAAGATCCTGAATCAGGGTCTGGATCTGGTCATCCTTTAATTTCGGAAACAGGCTAAACAGGTTTTGCACCACCACTTTCCGGGCAATGAGATGATGGGTTTTGACAAAATTCAGCAGAAACGCTTTCTCCCGATCGAGGGTTTTAGCGGTAGACACTGAGACCGCCGGGATGATGCCCAAATCCTGGAGCAGACAGCACCCTTGCATCACCCCAGATTGCCGGATCAGAGCTTCCAGATCCCCGATCGTCAGAGTTTGCCCCGCCACTACTAATTCTTCGGCATGAACTGCATTCACCAGGCGATCGTAGGTGGCTAGGTGATGGACTGATTCCAGATCCGGCTGAATATGCTGATTCCGGGGGGTGTCCACGAACAGCTTTTGGTAGAGTTTATGCCCTTGATTAGGGGCTTTGCCCGTCTTCTCGGCTCGAATCAAATAAAGGGCTTGACAGACCCCTTTCTCGGTCTCCTTACGGCAGTCATCCATCATGTGGAAGAAACTTTTCATATTAGAGGTTTCCGCCCAAACCAGCCCCACTTTTTGCTGCCGTTTTTTATCCCGGTAGGAACAGGAATAGCTGGCGTAAATTTTGCTGGACAATAACTTGGGCCGAATTTCTTTCACCTGGAAGGCTGCTAGGGTCCGAGAGAGCATGGAAATCAATTCCGGAGACGAAAATTGGGCGATCCGCACCACTTTTTGTTCTGTTTTTCTCAATTCCTGCTCCCAGAGCAACTTGAAAGCCGCGATCTCGTCCACTGGGGGCAGCCCTGTGGCTCTCTCGGTCTGGGTTTTGGCCCGACGTGAGGCAGATGGGGTCTGTCCTGTCGTGAGTCTGGACCGGCTCGGTGTGGAAACGGGTGGGGCTGTTGCAGCAGCAGGCGGGGTGTTCTGGGGGGGGAGATCGGCTGGGCCAACTGGACTAGTGAACAGGGCTTGTCCCAGGAGTTTGTGGCTGCGGAACAATTCTTCCCCCAGGGTCAGGGCTAGTCGGGGTGTGGTTTTCCCGCCTGCATACTTTTGTTCCAGGATGCTGCGATTCAGGGGATAGAGGGTAGATTCGGGTCTGGGTTCAGCCTGCTGGTGAAGCGGGAGAAGGCGACTTTCCCAGAGTGCTGCTGCCTGGTCTAGGGTAATGGGTTTGAGGACGATCGCTTTCTCAACCCGATCTCGATCGGATTGTTGAATCCGATGGCCATTCTGCTTCCAGGTATTGGTCACCAGACTGATAAGAATCAGAAAATTCTTGAAGCCCTCATTGTGAAATGTGGTGTTGATGTTAAAAACGGGTTGGATATCGGCAGAACCATCGGGTAGCAGTTTGCTTTCAATTTGATCAAAGCACAGCACAATGGGATAGGTAGAGGTGGAGATCTTACCCAGATTCGCCAGCAATCCCTGAGCCGCCGCTTCACTATCCACGGACTGCTTCAACGCCAGATCTCGGAGCTCTTCTTCATCTAAATCATCGCCCCGCAGCCAGTTACAGGCACTGAAATAGCGATCGGCAACTGTGAGGTTATAGAGCACCCCAAAAAATTCTTTCGCTTGATAAATTCCGGTAGGATACGCCTGTTTCAGGCTATTGATAAAGGCAGTCCGCTGACCCAGGAGCTTCTGAAATAAACCGGGATTCTCGAAAACAGAGAGGCTCTTGAGCCAGAGGAGAAGTTGGGATTCCTGTTGCCCTTCTGGCTTCTGCATCAGACTGTCCACGGTCTGACGCAGGGTATGACGCCAGAGGTGGTCATTGTCTATAAAGGGTGGCAGGTAGACAAAAAAGGCTTTGTCATTGAGCTGCTGCTTTAACCGCTTCAGGACGTAGCTTTTGCCCGTTCCCGGGTCTCCGGCCAGCAAGATAGTGCGGGTCCGGTGGTCCTGGGCCACCTGCAGAAGAAACTGGGTGATGGCGTCAATCACCCCTTGATGAATGGATGCAACCGTGGCTGTGGCAGCCTGATTTTCTTCCTGCCAGAAGTTACCGGTTTTGAAGGTTACCGGATCAAAAGGATTAGCGGCACGTTGAATAATTTCCTCGATCGTGGCCACAGGCATCTCTCCACATAGGTTCAGGCTCCAGCCAGGGGTATGGTTATCGGTGGGATCTACCTCAGGACGCCTCGTTGACCACCAGAAAAAAGAGGGGACCCCCACAATCTTGGGGGATACCGGCCTGAATTTCTTCTAAAGTGTAGTGAACCGATTCTACCAAGGCACTGATCTCCAACTGATCCTGACGCTGCAATCGGTAAAGCACCTGATCGAGCTCATCTCTGGATAAAACTGCTTCTAATTTACGCCGGAGATGAAAAATGGGTAAGTAATTATCGGTCCCAGCCGCTCGATCGAGGTCACGAATCATCTGCAGAATGTCGGCATCGGTGGGTCGATCGACGTCAAGGGGATTGGGCAGAGCTGCTGCTGAAGTTGTCCGCCGCTCCAGTTGACGGAGGAATAGCAGGTAGTTACCCAATAAATTTAGACTGATGGTGGCGCTGCCTGTGGGGTGAAATTCATCCCGAAGAAATTCAATCCCCTGATCTGTGAGCCAGACTTCGGTGATCTGGAACTTCTCGACCTTAATCAGTCCCCGGGTCTCCAGATCTTGGATGGTGTTCTGCCGTTCCTCAGCAGAAAACTTTTTCCCGGGAATCTCACTGGGAACGATCGACTTGGCTTCACAGGCTTTCAGAATTGCCCTTTGATGCTCAGTTAAGGGCAGGCCAGTCATATCCTGTTTCAGCATTCCCTTCCCTGCCGGTTCAATTTTGAATTGCCCAATTTTCCGGGAGTAACGGACCAATCCTCGCTCCGTCAGCTCTTTGCAAATTCTGATCTTTTCGTTCAAATCAATCTTGCTAAAAGGAGCCCGGTAATCCTGATATTTCAGCAGCCTGAGCACAAATTTGAGTTCGCTGGCGTTCATAGATCACTGAGTTGAAGCATTTGTGCCTAGCTTACACCGCAACCCCTGCAGGCAAAACTGTCCTGATTGATACCCTGGCACCCGAAACTTGGGAGTAACCGGTCAAGAAGTGCAGTTTTATTCTGATGAAGGCTGGATCGAAGAGAACGGGACTGACGGGGCTCGAACCCGCAACTTCCGCCGTGACAGGGCGGTGCTCTAACCAATTGAACTACAGTCCCATTTGAGCGCGAAATCTAATTTAACAAGCTTTGAAGAAATATGCAATGGGATCAGGGAAATCTTCTTGAGATCTCAGAACCAGGAGCGCATATTGCTAAAGCGGTAACAATGCCCGTTGGCAGGTTGGGCAAACTGCGTGAATGGTGAGCTGGCAATCCAGCAGGTGGTACCCCTCCTTCTGGGCTGTTTTGCTGCCCACCTTCAGAATAGAGTCACTTTTGAATTCGATCGTCTTATTGCATCGGACACAGATGAGATGGTGATGGTGATGGGGATAGGGTTGATTCAGCTCGTAGTGCTTATGCCCCTCAGCCAGTTCCAGTTCCCGCAAGATACCCATCCGCGCCATCAGCTTCAAGGTGCGATAGATGGTGGATAAACTGATTTGCTCCCCTTCTTCCTGCAAGAGATTGTAAAGATCCTCTGCGCTCAGGTGATTCCCTTCCGGCAGATTTTGAAAGACTTGCAGAATGGTTTCCCGTTGGGGAGTCAAGCGCCAGCCTCGATCGTTCAATTCTGCTTTCAGCGATGTTGCAGTGTAGGGTGCCATGGATAGCTTTCTCAGCAAAGAACTGCTTATTGAGAAAGAATACACAATCCTGACATGATTTGCAAGAAAGACTGCTTATTGAGAATGCTCTATGGTATCCCTGAGGTTTTGCTGATTGAGCCTTGGATGACCCATTGTTCGGCCAGGAAAATTTTGACGGCTCGAAGACCCGCAAAGGTTAACCCCAAGCACTGGCCTGGATTTTAACGACCCGTCCATTAAAACTGACTGACCACTAGGTATGGACAGTGCCATCGGGCATGATCGTGCCACTCAGGTTGACATCCTGCAGTTCTGTGTCCACGATCGTGGCCCGACGCAGGTTGGTATCCATTAAAATAGCTTGTTTGAGCAGAACATCCGTCAGGTTGGCCCAGCTTAAGTTAGCCCGGTAGAGATTGGCTCCACTCAAGTCCGCCCCCCGCAGATTCGCCCAGCTCAGATTTGCCCCCCGCAAATTGGCCTGACTGAGGGCAGCCCAGCGCAGATTCACGCCGCTTAAGTCTGCTTTGCACAAATCGACTCCCACCAGTTTGGCCCCTTCCAGGATGGCCCCGGTCAGGATGGCATTGGTGAGGTTAGCCTGTTCTAAAAGGGCGCGACTCAGGTTAGCCAGGGTGAGATTGGCCCCGGCCAGGCTTGATTTATGCAGGGAAGTTTCGACCAGCTTGGCTCGACTGAGATTCACCTCATGTAAATCCAATCCACTCAGATCGGCCCCACTCAGATTGGTCTCACTCAAATTGACGTGGATGACTTTTGTGCCCCGCAGGTTCGCCTCACTTAAACTGGCTCCCCTAAATCCAGCCTCACTTAAGTTGGCCCCAATTAAGTTAGCCCCATCCAGATGGGCAGCCCCCAGGTTTGCCTGACTCAGGTTTGCCCCACCCAGATTTGCCCCCCGCAAACTGACCTCGGCGAGATTGGCCCCGCACAGGTTGACGCCACACAAACTGACCTGATCCAGACAGACTCTCGCCAGATTAGCATCATGGAAGTCTCTCTCTCCTGATGTGTACCGCTCCAGCAGTTCCTCTGCATTCATCGTTAATGAGCCTCAACCATGCTGTGGAAAACCAGGTGAAAATCCAAGTGGTTCTCAGTCTATATTGCCCATCCCTTAAGCGTAACGTTACAGGGCAGGAAACCAGATGCCCTGCTTCATATTCCGAAATACGAGAGCTGCTGAACAGAATCCAGCAACTGGGGAGGTAGCAGCCTCTTGTTTCCGTTCAGGCCGATCGCGGTTCAGAAAAACGGGTGATGGGGCAGGAAGACTGCAACAGTTGCCGCAAATCGGGAGCCGTAAAGTCTTGTACAGCCAGAACCACCCCTAGAGCATACAGATCCTCAGGGGGATGAGTTGTAGCCAGACCTACGGTGCGGAGACCTGCCCCGATTGCCGATCGCACCCCAGTTGGAGAGTCTTCAAAGGCTATCGCTGCCTGGGGCTCTAGATTCAGACGTTGCAGCGCTACCTGATAGGGGAGAGGATCTGGTTTGCCCCGTTCCAATTCCTCAGCCAGAACGATCGTATCGAAGCGATCGGCTAGCCCCAGCACACCCAACATAAACGCTGCATTCTCCACAGGAGCATTCGTCACCACAGCCGTTTTCAAGCATTGCGACTCTGCCCACCGCAAAACTTCTGCAACCCCAGCTAGGGGCTGCAGTTCCCCAGTAGCCCGGCGTCGAAACTCTGCTTCTTTATCGGCACTCAGGGCTAACCGCTGTGCCTCTGAAAGCTGAGGCAGCAGATCGGCTGTAATTTGAGCATTCAAGCGACCACTGAAACGGGCCTTATAGAACGGACGATCGATCTCCAGCCCATACCCTCGCATCAGATCCTGCCAGGTGCGGAAATGAATTGGGTCCGTATCCGCCAGCGTCCCATCCAGGTCAAAAAGCAGAGCCTGCAGCATTGGGTTCTCCTGTAACCATCGCCTATCAGTCTACTGCTGTGTAACGCAAGATTTCGAACCCAACATAGACCCCAGAAGCGCCAATCTCAGGGATTGCAGCGCCTCTGCGGTGATGCCCCTACCCAGCCGCCACCAGGCTAACCGCCATTCTTCGCTTTCCCATTCCCATTCCCATTCCCATTCCCATTGGTCATCAGAATCCGTTCAGTCAGCTTCTCTGGAACTTCTTGTAAATGATCAAACTCCCAGTGGAAGGACCCAACCCCCAGGGTCAACGATCGCAGCTCCACAATCATGTCTTGCATTTCAGCCTGGGGAATTTGGGCCAGCACCCGGTCCCACCCAGCCCAGCCTGCCTTGGCCTCATAACCCAGCACCTGACCCCGTCGGCCACTGACCAGGCGCAGGATTTTGGAGGTATAGTCCGTCGGTACGGAGATTTCGATCGCCAGAATCGGTTCCAGCAGAGTGGGCTCACACTGACGCATCCCCTCCTGCATGGCAATCCGAGCCGCCTGTTTGAACGCTTGCTCCGAGCTGTCAACCGAGTGATAGGAACCATTGGTCAGGGTCACGGCCACATCCACGACTGGGAAACCCAGGGGACCGTGGTGCAGGGATTCCCGCACCCCCATTTCTACACCGGGGATATACTGCCTGGGGACCACCCCCCCCACGATCGTTTCGTTGAAGCGAAAGCCTGCTCCCCGATCGACCGGTCGAATATCCAGATAGACATCCCCAAACTGACCATGTCCACCGGTTTGATGCTTGTAACGTCCGTGGGAGGAGGTGGCACGGCGAATGGTTTCCTTGTAGGGAACCTGCGGTAAATGGGTGGTCATGGGCAGATTATATTTCCGTCGCAGTCGGTCCAGAGCCACTTGCAGATGAATATCCCCTTGCCCCCAGAGAATGACTTCGTGGGTGTCCCCATGTTGTTCCCAGGCCAGGGCAGGGTCCTCTTCCAAAAGCTTGACCAGAGCGCCACTGATCTTCACTTCATCGTTCCGCTTTTCAGGGGCGATCGCCAGGGCAAACACCGGTTCCAGTTGTCCAGCACGGGGCAGTTCAGAGGCCAGGGTCATGGCTGTATCGGCAGAGAGGGTGTCCCCTGTCTTCACCCCATCCAGACGGCTGATGGCAATGATGTCACCTGCCTGAGCGATGGTCAGAGACTGGAGTTGTTGACCCATCATGCGATAGAGGCCACCAGCCCGAACGCCATTGAAACTCATGCCATCGGTCAAGCTTCCCTGCCAGATTCTCACCAGGGAGAGCTTACCAGCCTGGGGAGAACAATAGGTCTTCAGCACCTGGGCCAACGGCACAGGGGTATTCAACGTAATGCCTCGTTGCTCAGCGGTGGTTTCTGGTTCTGGGGCTTCCCGCAGCAGGGCCTGGAGCAGAGGTCGGACTCCATAATCCTGACTGGCGACACCCAAAAATACCGGCACAATTAAATCGGCCCCCAGATCCATCTTCAGATCCTGCAAAATTTCTTCTTCTGGAGGGTTAATTTCTTCTAACAATTCTTCTAGCAAGTGATCATCAAAGTCTGCCAGGACTTCCAGCATCTCTGAGCGGGCAGCCTGTTCTTCCGCCTGGAGGGATTCGGGCAGGGGGACCGGGTCTGCCGCAGCACCTGGATGATATTGGTAAGCTTGCTCACTCACCAGGTCAATAAACCCGACCAGTTCTTCGCCGCGACTGATGGGATATTGATGGGGAACCAGGGGCCGACTGGAAACTAGCTTAACTGCATGGAGAACATCCATGAAGGCCGGGGCATGACAGGCTTCGCCGCTGCAGGCCCGATCCATTTTGTTGATGAAAAGCAAATGGGGAATTTTCCAATCATCCAGAAACTTAAACAGGGGAGCCAGGGTCAGGACTCGATCGGGGCTGGGCTCACAGACAACAATGGCTGCATCAACGCCGATCAGAGCATTGTAGGTTTCCTGGGCAAACTCGATCGACCCAGGGCAATCCAGGAAATTAAAACGAATGCCGCCATACTCAGTACTGGCGGCATTTACTTCAACACTCATTTGACGATCGCGGGCCTCTGTGGCACTATCCCCCACTGTGTTTCTATCCTGCACGTTCCCTTTCCGGGAAACCGCTCCTGTGACCGATAAGAGGCTCTCTAATAGACTGGTCTTACCACTGAGATAGGGACCGACAATTGCGACGTTGCGCGAGCCTGAAACTACTTTTTCGTTCATAGGTCGCTCACCCCCATAAAAATTATTGAAACGACAAAACTGCTGTGCCCCTATTTCATGCCTGGGTGGGTTGGATTCAACCCTGACAAGACGCAGCCCTGTGCTTTGATGGAGGATTGCACAGTGACCACGGGAATCAGCATGAAACAGTCACAGAAATCTATAACGCCAATTATCGATCTGGACGGAAGGGGTTATCGAAATCACAGGTTATTTTAAGAAAAACTTAAATAAACTTTAAGAAGAAAACGTCATGCTTCATCCAGTCATTAAGAAATAAAATTGCATTTTCAATCCTTTGATACGTTTGTTAATATGGGGCACGAAAATTCTTACAAGATTTCAGGTGTAGAAGGCTGTGTCCGATACGCAATTCTCTGGATTTATGAATCGGCATTGTTTGAGGTGGATGGGAATGCTCAACCTGTTTGCTCGGGCAACTTGTCTGGCTATGGCCCTGCCGATCGCCGGAGTGACCTGCTATTCGGTGCAGGCCGTTCCCTTGCTGATCGCCCAGGATATTCAGGGGGCTGAAACAGCCTTCCAGCAGGGCCTAGAATTGATTCGGCAGGGTAAGCTGGCGGAGGCTTCCACAGCCTTTCAGCGAGCCGCCCAGCTCAATCCTAAAATGGCTGCAGCCTATTACAATTTGGGTCTCACCTTGAGGCAGCAGGGGCAGTTACAGCCAGCGGCAAATGCCTTTTACCAGGCGATCCAGGCCGATGCTAAGTTTGCTCTGGCCTATGCCAATTTGGGAGCTGCTTTGTTAGAAGGGAATAATCCCGACCAGGCCAGTGGCTATCTGCAACGGGCTGTTGAGCTTGATCCAAATCTGGGATTGGCCTACTACAATCTGGGGTTGGTGCAGGAGCAACAAGGAAAGTTAGATCAGGCTCTGACGAATTATCAGAAGGCCAGAACCCTGCTCACCAATGCGCCAGAACCTATCTATCATATCGGCGTAATTTATCAGCGCCAGGGAAAAATTAATCAGGCTTTGGAGGCGTTTCGGCAGGCCGTTCAGATTAACCCCAAATATCCCGAAGCCCAATATAGTTTGGGATCTATCCTTTTTGAACGCGGTGATTTGGATGGGGCGCTGGGCGCTTTCCGGCAAGCTGCAGAGGCCAATTCTAACTATGCCAATGCTTACTATGGGGCTGGTCTAGTTTTTATTAATCAACGGCGATTTAACGATGCCTCCCAGGTGTTGCAGTATGCCAAAGACCTGTACACAGCCCAGGGAAACCCTGAATGGGCAGCCAGGGCTGATCAGCAGCTTCGTCTGGCTAAGAGCCAGGGCAATTTGCCCCAATAGTCCTGTTCTTTTTTGCCAAGGCCATGTTGCAGCCGTGGGTTCGACCATCCTCCCGATTAGTTCCGGTTCTGTTGGCGATGACCGTGTGGTTGGCCCACTTCCTCAACTTCAGGCACTTCGGCTTGTACCACGATGACTACTATTTTGTCTCCCTGTCCCTGGAGAAGACGGGGGCAGAGATGGCGAAACGCATTGGCACGGCTCTGATCCAGTGGCCTCAGGGCAGGCCGATCGGGTTCTCAATTACGTTTCTGCTGTCCTTTATTGGCGATCACCTGGGAGGGATACCGGCAATTTATCTGCTTGCCTGTAGCCTCATCACCCTGAATACGATTCTGTTTTATCAACTGCTCCGACGGCAGCACGCTGAATTTTTCGCCCTGACCGGTGGTCTAGCTTTTGCCCTGTTTCCTGCCGATACCACCAAAATCTTTCTGACCCATGGCTTTTGCTTACAAAGTGCCCTCACCTTCTTAATTCTGGCCAGCCTGCTCTATCTGTCCGATCGTAGAGTGTTGGCCTACATCGCAATTGCTGGGTCTTTACTAGCCTACGAATCTGTGTTCACGGTTTTTTTTGCCGTACCGCTTTTGCGGGCATCATGGAATCGCCGCTTAATCAAAGAACTGGCGTTTCATAGCGCCATCCTGCTGGTGATGATGGTGATGGCGGTTCTCATCCGAAGTCTGGGTGGTGAGGGGGGAGATACCAGAGTGGCTGGGACGCTGAGTGCATTCATTTCGGGAGGTATTCCAGCCAAAATTGTGGCGGCTTTGGTGATGGGTCCCTGCGTGAGCCTGTTTCTGTTCTTGTATGGACCGATGAAGTATCTGATCAGTTGGTCTCCTGGGATCTGGATGATGGCTGCTACCTTTGCCCTCATCTTGGGTTTCTGGCTGGCCCGCACCCCGCTGGAGCAGAGTGCCCATCGGGTTTACCCACTGGCGGTGCAGTCCCGCTGGCTGACCTTAAAGGCTGACTTAAGCTTGCCCGAGGCTGATGTCAGGCTGTTGCAACTCCTCTTGACCAGTCTGATTTTGCTCAGTCTGGGATATGTCCTCTCATTTACCCATTTCCCACCCACCATAGTGCGAGGAATTCGGACCTCGACGCACTTGGCTGCAACTTTTGGGGGGTCGATGTTCTTTGCCGCCCTCTGCACGTTGCTGGTGAGTATTGCCGATCGCTATCGTCAAAAAGGAATGCTGACTTCGGTGTTAGCTTGTTATCTGGCGCTGGTCCTGGGTTATCACCAGGTGATTCAACTGGATATGCGGCAGAATTGGCAAAACCAGCGCCAGTTCTGGCAGGCGGTGATCCAACTCTGCCCCGATCTGATGGATGGCACCACCATTCTGGTGGAGCGGGAAGAACTGCCAGAGACGCTGTTTGTCTCGACCCATTCCACATTTGATCGGGGATTGTTGCAGCAAATCTTCCGATTTCCGCCAACCTGGCGACAACCGCCCCAACTTTTTACGGCACGCAAAAACTGGCCCCAACTGGATCTGAAACTTCAGGGAGATCGCTTTATCTGGCGTGATCCTTACTGGTCCTGGCTGGCTCCTGATGGCATGCCCCTACCCCCCGGAAAGATCATCGGGCTGGGTATGGTCAACGGTCAGTTGACCCGCCTGACGACCCCGATCGTCCTGGCTAACCAGCAACTTCCCTTGCAGCAGCTAAAATCTACTTCCCCGCCTGCCTGGGACCGGGGAACGTTATATGAAATCCTGATTGAAACTAATTAATGGAGTCCAGGTCAAGAGCTTTAGAACCGCCCTGTTCCAGTTGAATTAGAATCTTGCCCAGTTGGGACCAGACCAGCCAGGCTGTTCCGATTGTGAGGGGAATTGCCAGACCATAGGCGAAGACTCTGGGGAAACCAAAAACCTCCACACCAGAGGCCAGAAACAGGCAAACACCCAGACAAATGCCCAAAAAGGGAAAAAACAGTTGAAAGCCCTGCAGATTAGCCAGGGTCCGAGTGGATCGGTTTTTGGACCAGGCTTGTACTGCCTGCCGGAGCGTTGCATCAAATGCTGTACCCGAGGTGATACCCATCAACAGACCGGCAACCAGGAGAAAATAAGGGGGTTCAGGAAAGATATACACGGCACTGCTGTTATGAAACTTCAAGATCACAGTGTATCGCGAAGTGTTACTTGAACTTAAAGTTCAGGGGGGACACGGTTGGGAGTAGGGAAGCCGCTCCTGCCAGGGAAGCCCCTGTAATGGCCCCTAGGGCCACATTAAATAGGCGTCCGGGTTCCAAATCATCTTTGACGAGATTCCAGAGCCGTTGCATCTCAGCAGTGTGCAGGCGATCGTCTGCAGTAATCGCCAGAATCAGTTGCCGCCGCAGGAAGTGGCCTTCATCGGATAGGAGGTAACGCAAGCCTAATTGGGCGGTAGGAAGCAGGTCAAATGACGTATCGGACCGGGCGATTGCAATCAGGTTTTCCAGGCGATTCCATTGGAACTTACCATTTTTGAATAATACTTCCAGCAGACGGCGACGCAAATGGGGTGACTCACCGGTCAGCAGGCGTTGAGCAACGTAGGGATAGGCGACATCCACAATCTTAAAAGCTGGATTCAAGCTCAACGCCAGACCCTCTTGCGTGACCAGAGAGCGGATGATCAAGGCAAACTTGGCTGGGACTCGAAAGGGGTAGTCATACATCAACTCCGAAAAGCGATCCGTGATCGTTTTGAAGTTGAAATCCTGCACACTCTCCCCCAAAATCTCGCCTAAAACCAGTTCTAAAGCCGGTACGATTGGCCAAATATCGGTATCTGGGGCCAGGAAGCCTAGCTTAACGAAATCCTCAGCCAGATCAACATAGTCCTGATTAATCAGATGGACGACGGAATCAACCAGAGTTTCTTTGGTGAACTCTTCTAGCTGATCCATCATGCCAAAGTCGATGTAGGCCATCCGGCCATCGGCCATGGCAAACAGGTTACCTGGATGAGGATCTGCATGAAAGAAGCCAAATTCTAGGAGCTGCTGCAAGCCAGAAGTGACCCCGATTTGGATCAGGGTATCCACATCTAGCCCTGCTGCTTTCACCCGCTCTGTATCGGTTAGTTTAAAGCCGTTGATCCATTCCAGCGTCAGCACATGGCTGGTTGTGTAGCGCCAGTAAATCAGGGGCACTTTCACGCGGGGATCGTTGCGGAAATTAGCCGCAAACTTTTCAGCGTTCCGCCCTTCGTTTGGGTAATTAATTTCTTCAAATAGCTTGGTGCCAAACTCATCCACAATCAGGGTCAGATCATGGCCCAGATTCAGGGGAAGCCAGGGAGCAATCCAGCCTGCTGCCCAGCGCATCAGGTAAAGATCCAAAGAGAGGGTGGGCAATAGGTTTGGACGTTGCACCTTAACCGCAACGTCCTCTCCAGTCACCAAGCGGGCCCGATAGACCTGTCCGAGGCTAGCTGCAGCCACGGGCTGTTCAGAAAACTCACTGAAAAGCTCCTCGATCGCAGCATCCAGTTCTGATTCAATAATGGCCAAGGCAACTGAATTGGCAAAGGGCGGGAGCTGATCCTGGAGTTTGACCAGTTCTTCTAAATAATCTCGGCGAATCAGATCTGGACGGGTTGAAAGGGCCTGCCCTACCTTGATAAAGGTGGGTCCGAGATAGGTGAGCATGTGGCGAAGCTGGGTTGCCCTGTGGGGTTGATTGGTCTCGGTTTTTCCTAACCAGTTATCTAGCGCCAAACCCAGGACAAAACTCAGGAAAAAGAACACAATGGTGAGGGCTCGCCAGATTACCCTCCAGGGGCGGTAGCGATAATACTGGCCAATCTTCTCGGCATCGTAGCTTCCCATTCGAGTGAGTGAAGAATCCAGACTCACGTTTGCCATTGCCTCTTGAATATGACTGGATGGATGAAACCGTCTAGGTACATTGGGATTCAGAGAGGGTAGGGCCGATGAGGGTCCCTGTCTGAACTTGCCCTGCTCTCCCTTCTCTTTACCATTCTATTCACTAAAGTATACAAAACTACAGATACCCTGGAAGCTAAATCACCAGGATGCAGTAATTTTTAACATATGTTGCAAAGTGCTGCTGGGAGATACAGTGATTGTCACGGATAGGGGGCATCAGGGGGGAGGGACCTGCTCTCTACCTGAAAGTTTCGCGCTCCTGGCAGCATCCATGAAACTGGCTGGAGGATAGTTCAGGCCCTGTCTTGATCTGAATCGGCCATTAAAAATGGGACAGAGTGAACTTGTCCCATTTTTGATAGATTTGCTGTAATGGGAGAGCGCCATTCACCCACCCATTGGGTTAAAGATAGTTGCAGCCCAGATTACTGAATCTTGAACTCAGCGCTCTTGGTCGCTTTAGCGTCGCTGTTTTTATCGTAAATGGTGACGCTAATGGTATAGGTTCCAGGAGGGGTTTGAGGGGTGGTGTCTACGTTACCGTAAGGAGCAGGCGCAATATCATTGGCTAGCTCTACAACACCCTTATCGCCCAGTAGATTTTCTTTGGAGAGCAGGACTTTGCCACTGGAATCGGTAACTTGCACATCCATTTCGATCTTGTGCTTCCCATCTGTTCCTTTCTTAAACTTCCCAGTGTTCTTCAACACCAGGTAAACGGTTTCACCTGGTTTAAAGACATTGCTTTCAACGGGTGACAGTTGGGGCTGACCATTATTCTCACCAGTCTTCTTGGCCAGAACGGCATCTTCTACATCTAACCCTGCTGCTTCGGGAGAGGCTGGACTGGAGGAAGGAGATGAACTGGGGGAAGCGGGAGAACTGGCGGCTGTTGTTGGAGAGGGGGAGGAAGAGGTTTCATTCCCTCCACCACAAGCCGTCAAGAGGGAAGTTGCCATCAAAACGCTGGCAGCTAACAGAACTGATGTCAAAACGGAATTCTTTTTCATTGTCTGCATCCTTGCGTTGTAACACGTTCACACCTAACACCATTGCAGGGCACTCTGCAAAACCGTCTCTGCAAAACCGTAACCACTCAACAGTTTATAACCATACCTATGGGAAACAAACCCACACATCTTACTTCCGGTTAAGGCCAGTCTCAGGCGTTCTGAGGCGATCGCCCTGTCTCTGAAAGTTATAGAAACAGAGTCGAAAGTTTTCTGCCACCCCTAGGATACATATAATAGCGTCAACCGAAAAATCCCTATATTTTTCCCATGGGAAGTTTAATTCCATTGCAAGTTGAAGATCTGCTCCTGGCTCTGGGGCTGATTGTCTTGGCGATCGGGCTGTCTGCCTGGCAAAAATTGGGTCTGGAGGGGAGTTTGCTGCTGGCTGCGGGCCGTACAGGGTTGCAACTGACTATTGTGGGGTATGTGCTGGCGATCGTGTTTGAATTAAACCATCCCTGGCCAGTCCTGGCTGTCATCCTGCTCATGCTAACGATCGCTGCAAAAGTTGCCCACAATCGCATCAGTAGCGGCATTCCCCACCTGCTTCCCCTAGTTTGGGGAGCTATTTGTGTCAGTACAGGGCTGACCCTGATGTACGCCAACCTGCTGATTATTCGCCCTGAGGTTTGGTACGATCCCCAGTACCTGGTCCCGCTGGCTGGTATTGTCTTGGGGAATGCGATGAATGGTGCGGCTCTGGCGGGAGAACGGCTGGTCAGTATGATCTCAATTCGCCGTCTGGAGATCGAAACGCACCTGAGTCTGGGGGCTACTCCTGCCGTGGCGATGGCAACTTATCGTCAGGAAGCTATTCGAGCCGGGATGTTACCTACCTTGAACACGATGATGGTGGTTGGGGTTGTGACCCTCCCCGGTATCATCACTGGCCAGATGCTTGGGGGAACCAAACCCCTGGATGCTGCTGCTTACCAGATGGTGATCATGTTTATGCTGGCTTTTGTGACCCTGCTGACCACCCTGTTGGTTACAACTGGAATTTGTCGCCAGGTGTTTAATCCAGCAGCACAGTTAACCTTTTAATTCCCCAAACGAGCCTCAAGCGTCTTTGCTTTGACTGAAGTAGTCCCCAATTCTGAAGCTGGGGGTCGTTTCCAGTTGTTTTAACATCGATCGGGTAATTAATTTACCCTCTTCAACCAGCACCTGACCTGTAACCGGGTGGAGGAGATTCTGGTCAGCTCGTCTTCCAATCAGGGCCTCAATATCCTGCAGAGAGTTCACGTACATACCAGGTGGGAGTTCTACGATCACCCCATTGGCAAGAACTCTGGACTGGCAGGCTAAACGAGAATTGGGTTTGCAGGTAGTAATGACTTCCAGAGTTCGCTGTTCCCGTCGATTCATGGGTGAAAGTGCTTCCATCCCTTCTTTGACATAGACATGGCAGGTAGCGCACATGCCTCGCCCACCACATTCCTTCAGAACGTCCAGATCCTTATTGAGAAGAATGGAAAGGAGGGTGCCGTTTGTCTCAATTTCAGTTTGCTGGGAAATCGGTTCCAATCTGACGATCTTGACCATGGTCTTTATCTCTAGTTAAATAAAACTTTGGGATGGTTATGAGTCATCTGTCACTCACTTGACGGCTGCTCTCGCAAAGCAGTTGATAGATATCTCTATACAAAAAGTAACGCCCCATCAGCGATGTTGTACCCATGACCATAGGACGTATGACTCACGATCGATACCATGACCCTCAAAGCAAAAGCAGCTTTTGACGATCGCTGAGTGCGCCCTGATCCACAATGGTCGGGAAGTCGCGAATGACTTGGGAGCAGCGCTTGATAAAAGCAGCGACCCACCCCCGCACAGCCTGGTGCTGTTGTGGATTCAGGTTGGCAGAGGATGATGGGTCCGCAAAGGAAATTTTGGCGGCGCGATCGATTTGAAAACTTTGCAGCCAATCATCCCGGGGACGACTGGATTTCCAGTAGTTAGTGATCACTGCTGTGCCCAGGTATTGGGTTGTAAACTGGCTGAGGGCGTTTAAGGCTGCTAACATCTCCTTCAATTCAATCTGTAATTCTAATCCGTGCTCAACAGGGGAAGGAGGGTCTGGCAGTTCAGGATTGTGCCTTTCCAGCGAGTTAGGAAGTAAGTTCTTGGCAGGAGCTTTGGGTAGGGGGAGATCGGTTGTTGAGCTCTGATCGATCTGAGTCACAGGGGGAGGAACGGCCTGTACGATTTCCATGGCATCAAGGGCGGGGCGAGGGTCTGCAGGTGCTTGCCTCGTTCCATTGGCAGGGGATGGGGTTGATCGTTCTGAAATTGCTTCAACTGAAGGCATGCCATTTCTGGCATCCAGATGGAGGTCTGGACTGTTGCCCATCCGGTTCTTCCAGTAGTTCTGGTTCGACATGGTCAGGTCGCTAGCAATGAGCCGAAACGTGCTCACTGCCTTAGTAACGTCCTCTCCCAAATCTGCTTTCAGGCGCTCGATCGCGTCTACATAGTCTGGATAAACCAGTTCGCTCCGGGCTAAAACTAACAGAACCATTCCTTGATCTAATTTGTAGATATAGACCTGATGTCCTGTAAATTGAAATTCAAAGGATTCGAAGTCATCGGGTGTCGTTTCAACAACCTGTGTAATTCCCTGGACCAAAGCTTCTTTTTGCTGAAAGTTTAGCGTCTGATCTACACCACAAAAGTAGGGGCGAGATCGCCCATCCATCAGGGCAACCCCGGCAATCCCCGGTAAATTTAGAAAATCTCGTACAACCTCCCGCTTCATAAGTGCTCAAACGCTAAGTTTATTTATCTTGATGGTGTGCCCTGAACAATTTATGTCACAAAGTATGGTGAGGAGAAAACTTCTGCCTTAATTCTTGAATGAAACCCAAGCTTAGAATTCCCTAACCGATTACCTTGCCTTGAGATCTGTAAAACAAAATTCTTCTACATTTATTATTCCAGTTCTCTCCGACTCCCTGGTTGCAGTGCCCCTTCTTCTGTTGATTGAACAACCATGTCTGACCTTCCCTTTACTCTGGATCAGTTACGCATTCTCAAGGCGATCGCTGCCGAAGGGAGTTTTAAGCGGGCTGCCGATAGCCTGTATGTTTCTCAGCCTGCCGTCAGTCTACAGGTACAGAATCTAGAGCGACAATTGGATGTTCCCTTGTTTGATCGGGGTGGCCGACGAGCCCAGTTGACCGAGGCAGGCCACCTCCTCCTCAACTATGGGGAAAAGATTCTGACTTTATGTCAAGAAACATGTCGGGCGATCGAAGATTTGCAAAATCTCCAGGGAGGTACCCTGATCATTGGCGCTAGCCAGACCACTGGCACTTACCTCCTACCCCGTATGATTGGCCTCTTTCGGCAGCAATACCCTGATGTATCGGTCCAATTACATGTGCATTCAACGAGACGAACTTCCTGGAGCGTTGCAAATGGGCAAATTGATTTAGCAATTATCGGTGGTGAAGTTCCCTCAGAATTACAAGACTCCTTACAAATTATTCCCTATGCGGAAGATGAACTCGCACTCATCCTGCCAGTCTTTCACCCGCTTGCCCAGGAAGACCCGATTCGTAAAGATGATTTGTACAAACTTCAATTCATTGCTCTTGACTCTCAATCTACCATCCGGAAAGTGATCGATCAGGTTTTGTCCCGCTCTGGGATTGAAACTCGCCGCCTGAAAATTGAAATGGAGTTGAATTCCATTGAGGCGATTAAAAATGCAGTTCAGTCTGGATTAGGAGCGGCATTTGTCTCTACAACGGCCATCGATAAAGAAATTCAGATGGACGTTCTGCATCGTTCCAGGGTAGATGGTGTGGTGGTTAAGCGCATCCTATCAGTGATTTTTAATCCCAATCGCTATCGATCGAAGGCGGCAGAAGCCTTTACCAACGATATTTTGCCCAAGTTCACCAATCTGTTTGGCCAGTCTGACCCCTCCCTCCCTTCCCCCGTGAGTGAGGCGAAATTTGAACCTGCGACTCTGGAAGGTTAAGTTGATAGGAGTCTGGTAGAGACAACCCATTGACGCGGGTCATGCCTGATTGGCTGACCGATCTTGTGGCCTGGGTTGGGTGGAACGGAGTGAGACCCAATTCCAGTTCTCCACTAACGCTTTACCCGGTCTACTCATTGCAGGGGTTTCCACAGTGTTGCCAGTTGATCAGTGATGCGTTCATAGGCTGAGTTTATAGTGTAAGCATCACAGATGAGAGAAAAGTTTCAACCTTGAACCTTGGCCATGGAAGTCTACTGCACTCGTCCCAGTTGTCCCCGCCCCCGTAACCAGTTTGCTGATCTGGACGATACGCGAACTTTTAAAACGGTGCAGCAGAAGTACTGTGTGACCTGTGGCATGCCCTTGATTCTGGCCGGTCGCTATGTGCCTCAGAAGTTATTGGGGCAGGGGGGCTTTGGAGCCGCTTTTCTGGCTCGCGATCGCTACACCCCTACCATGCCATTGTGTGTGGTGAAGCAGTTCCTCCCCGCTGGAGATTTGAATCCACAGCAACTGGCCCTGGCCCAGACTCTCTTTGAGCGGGAGGGGGAAGTGCTGGAACAACTGGGCAATCATCATCCCCAGATTCCAGATTTGTATGCTTTTTTTCAATTCACGGCACCGGACCCTCGATCGGGTCAGCAACAGGAGTTTTTTTATCTGGTCCAGGAGTTCATCGATGGGGAAACGCTGGAATCAGAACTGGCCCAGGCAGGCAAACTCTCCGAGGGGGAAGTGCTGAAAATGCTGGAGTCCATCCTGCAGGTTCTCCAGTTCGTGCATGAGCATGGCTCCATTCATCGGGATATTAAGCCTTCCAACATCATGCGCCATCGCAATGGCCAATTTTACCTGCTCGATTTTGGGGCCGTGAAGCAAGTGGCCAAGTCAGGGGCTACAGGGGTAGGCAAAGGCTCCACGGGTATTTACTCTATGGGCTATGCCCCCCCTGAACAAATGGCCAGTGGCAACGTCTTTCCTTCCACGGATCTGTATGCCCTGGCTGTGACCTGCATGACCCTGTTGACCGGGAAAGAGCCGTCTGACCTGCTCGACTCCTACAGCAACCGTTGGAACTGGCGATCCTATGCGACAGTCAGCGATCGTCTGGCAGAGGTTCTGGATCGGATGCTACAGCCTGCACCGAGCGACCGTTTTCAATCGGCAGCAGAAGTGCTGACTGCCCTGACAACAAGGGTCTCTCCTATAACCAGTCCACCGCCTGCTGCAGCCTCACCGGCAGGGCCACCCGTCTTGATGCCCCCAGTGGTAGCCCAGCCCTCTGTCCCAACGCCATCCCAGCCCTCTTCGCAGGCCCCTGCGCGTCGGCGGTCTTCCGTGGCCCCCTTCTCCACGCTGGAGATTCTAGCGGGTGCCGGTTTTGTTGGCCTGGAGGGAGGATTGCTTGCGATCATGCTGACCAGTCTCTTACAACCTTCTTTCGTCAGTGCTGGATTGGTCGTCTTAATTTTAGGAGGGATGGTCTTGGCCCAGTCTCGCCGGATGATCGAGAGATGGGATCTGGTGATCCTGCTGGCTTTGACGATAGGAGTCGTCTATTTCTTTCCCATGCTTCAGTTCAGCAAATCTTTTCAGACAACAATGGTTCTGGCTGGTCTGTCGGGCCTCCTGGCCATCGCAATCGTGGCCCTATTTCGCCTGATTTACAATTTGTTGTTATTGTTCTCTAAACTTTTTTAAGAGACTCTTGCCCGCAGACAACAGGGAACAGACTTGGATTTGGCGTTAATCACTCACAAACGGACAGAATTGTAGGATGGTTCAACTGGGTTGGAGGTTTTTTCTATGAAGGCTGAGGCTTTACCCTATTCCTTCGACCTACCCTATTCTCCAGGTGTAACCTAAGGAAAAGAGGCTATTGATGATGCTTGAGAATCGCATCTGCTGGCAGACAAATGAGATTGTCTCCATCAGTGCGGATGAGACCTTTCTGACGTAACTTACCCATCAAGCGAGTGACTGTGACTCTGGTTGAACCGATCGCACTGCCGATCTGAGCGTGGGTTAAGGACCAGGGAAGACAGTAGCCACTTTCACAGGGTTCACCAAATTCTTCGATCAACAGGGTTAAAAAACCCAGCAATTGGTCGATCGTGCGACGCTGGCCTAAGGTACTCAGCCAGAGTAATTTTCGCTGATGCTGATATCGAAAGGCATCCAGAACTTCCCGGCGAAAATGAGGCCAGTTATCCAGATCATGCCAGTAGAGCCAAATGACCGTTGTTTGATCGACATGGGCATAGCTCTGCAGGGTAAAGGGAGACTGAGCAACAATTTCAAAGGGTTGTCCGGCCCCTACAAAACCCAGGAATGCTTCTTCCTGTAATTGCCTGGTGGCTCGAACAGTGCCACTGTTTGTAGCGGTTACCTGGGCACTCCCGACCAGACGAACAGCACCCCGCTGGACCAGATAGAGTAATCCGGAACGGGCAGGAATTCTTTCATCCTTCGTGAAGGTGCGGCATCGATAATGCTCCTGGGCCCAATCAATAATCCGTTGCCAGGTTAGAAATGGCCGCGAGGATTCTAAATTGGATTCAACGTGTAACTCTGAAGGCGATGTCACTGAGTACATAAAAATGTCGGAATGTAATGGACTCTAGGAATGAGCTCAGGTGAACCAGAGCCTTGTGGAACTTAACTTGACTCCCTAGCGCAACTGAACCGACAGGAAAACACAAGGCTAAACAATCTAAAGGCCGACCTGTGAGACCCTCTATTGCAAGAAATATAAAGATAAAGGTAGATACAAAAAGAACCATCGAAAACAGGAAAAACGCTTAATTCTAAGGAGAGTAGAGGATTTACCTCGGAGGATTTCAGGAGGTCAGGGATGGGAAAATAAGAAACTGTTTAACCGAAATTGTTCAAACCCAATCAGTTCAAACAAAGCCAGCTTAAGACAGAATCTGAGGCTGAAAGCCTCAACTGGTTAAGGGTAGACAATGGATCTAAGGGCAGATGAATGCGGGCTTTAATCGCCCCTGTCATTGAATGGCAGCCTCATCATCTTCGCGATCTCACTCGGGCTAAAAATAGTTCAGTCTGAAAATAGTTCAGTCTGAAAATAGTTCAGTCTGGAAATAGTTCAGTCTGGAAATACAGTCATCTTCAGGAGCCTGGTCAGGCTAGATTGCCCTCTCAAGCAGAAGTACCAGTTATTCCACCATAGATACTGCAATCATTGTCACTACGTGGATCGGAGTCAGTAATCTATCTAAAGAGAGATGTTTCAAATGCTTTATGTAACTAATAATACCAGACCTACCCATACACAGCTACTGTCGTAGCGGATGATACCCCTCAAGCGAAATGCCTCCAATCCTTCTATTTATCCAGCTAGACTCTAGACTTATCCCATTGCATACAGGTTAACAATTTCTTACCGATTTTGGTTGTGACTCGACTTACACTCAAGTGTTACTGAATTGGAGTATAAAACCGCAGCGTTAGAGGTGCTGTATTGTCTAGTTGGCGACACTTGCAGAGGAGTGTCATAGAGCACTGAACCGGTTGCAGAATCATTCTTGGCCAAAAGGGTGACAAATTCAGCAAACTACGCTATCATTCCTTATGTGTGAGGAGCGAACCAGCAAGAGCACCGAGACGAAACACGGTCAGTCGTCGGTGCTCTTGCTGATTTTTAGGGATCCTGAACCATATGGGACTATGGCTGTGGGATTGTCGTTGCGGTTTATTTGTTATACCCTTCTATTCATCAGTCTGCTCTGGAGTCAAGGGTGCTGGTGTTCAGTGGCCCAGGCCGGTCCATTGGCCGATCGCCTCTCATCCTTTCCAGCTTGGCGAGGAAAGCCAGTGGTGCAGGCTGTATCAGGAGATTTGTTTTACCCGGATTGGATCGAAGGCACCTGGATGGTGACCAGTACCCTGGTTGACCAGGTTGCACCCTTGTCCCCTAAATTAACAACCCCCGGGTTTGAGCGTAATCGGCAGTTCTTGAATCAACCCATTCAGTTTCAGGTGCGATTTGTCCCTGCGCCGCTGTCTAAGCCAGCAGGTTTGCCCTTCCCCCCTTTGGCACCGCTACAGTCGAGACAAATCAGAACACAAGCGCCAGCGATCGTCTCAGATCGAGCCTTTAATGGCTTGAATTTGAGTCGGGCTTATTTGGGTGCAAAGACCGTTCTGGCCGTCAAAGTTGATCCGGCTTCTCCCAACCGCCAAATTACGCTTTTAAGCCATGATCGCCAACTGATCTCGATAGTTACAGGGCGGGCTGGAGAAGCGCCTGAACCCGATCTCTGGATTACCACTGAAGTCTTTCAGCAGGTTTTTCGGGGGATGATCCCGCCCTACTTCAACGAAGTGGAGAATACGACGGCCTATCATCGGTTGCCGACCACAGATCCAGCGATTGAAGCTGACCAGGTAACTGCGGTCTACCTGTCCCCTCAGGATCCCCATTACTTTGAGGCAGGAAATAGCCCAGTTGCCTTGTACCGTTACCGTCTAGAGTTTTCACCAGTGGGTACAAAACCAAAAAAATGAGGGGTATGGTGGCATCCCCTCATCCATCTGTTTCAGGTATTCATCCGGATTAAAAATTAATACCGGCGTTGGGTAGAAAACCCTTGCTCATTGCCCCAGTTCCCTGGGGAGTTCCTGGGTTTGTCTTCCTTGGGTCTTGCCTTATTGACCTTCAATTCACGCCCCATCCACTCTGCTCCATTCAGGGCTTCAATGGCAGCAGTTTCTTCTGTATCACTGGCCATTTCTACGAACCCAAAGCCCCGAATTCGCCCAGTTTCGCGGTCAGTCGGTAATTGAACCCGCTTGACCGTTCCGTACTCAGCAAAAACAGCGCTTAAATCTTCGTGTGTAACCGAGTAGGACAGGTTACCAACGTAAATCGACATGATCATCTCCGAGAGGTAAAAGTTTTCAGAAACGAAGTCCGGAGAGATGCCTGTCAACCGATAACAAACCCTGCAGCCGAATTCAGTTCCTATGGACTTAATATTAGGTCAAGTAAGGCGGCGTTGTCAGCACGCTGTCAGGACTGATCGCTCCAAAGATGTACTCTCTGGCCGCATGAGGGAGCGTCCTACAGCCGTTGCGATCGGGTCTAGGCTTGTCACCAGATCCACCATATCGGTCAGGGAGAGTGCCTGTCGAGCATCCGAGACAGACTGTTCAGGGGCTGGGTGGCACTCGATGATCAGCCCATCAGCACCGCAGGCGATCGCAGCTCTGGCCAGATCTGGGACCAGTTCTCGTTTGCCGGCGGCATGGCTGGGATCTACCAGCACGGGTAAATGGCTGATTTGTTTCAGGGCGACTACAGTTCCCAGATCCAGAACATTGCGGGTATGGGAATCGAAGCTGCGAATGCCTCGTTCACAGAGCACCACATTGGGATTTCCATGGCTCAAGATGTATTCGGCAGCCAGGAGAAACTCTTCCAGGGTAGCAGCCAGTCCCCGCTTGAGTAGCACAGGTTTATTTACCTGCCCCAGTGCTTTTAAGAGATCAAAGTTGTGCATGTTCCGACTGCCAATCTGGAGCATATCAGCATAGGCTGCTACGGTCTCAATCTGGGCGATCGCCATGACCTCGGTTACGACAGGCAGACCGGACTCTGCCCGTATCGCTGCCAGAATTTCCAGCCCTGCCTCTCCCAGTCCCTGGAAGGCGTAGGGTGAGCTGCGAGGTTTGTAGACCCCCCCCCGGAGTGCCTGTACGGCTATCGGTTTGAGGCGGGTTGCAACCTGTTCCATTTGGGAAAAGCTCTCCACAGAACAGGGACCGCCAATGATCAGAAGTTGGCGATCGCCGATCGTGATCTCCTCAGTCAGTCGCACGACAGTGCGATGGGTTGGATGGGCTTTGGCTGCGAGTTTAGCATTGAGCATAGGTCGAGAATCCTTAAAGTTGGGGTTGGATGGGTCAACAACAAAAAACCCGGAACCTGATTCAGGCTCCGGGTGGGCAGAAAAGCGGCATAACAGCTTTACCCGGAACCTGAGGGGCTCCAGAAATAAAAGCCATAAAACCAGCAATTGAGGGAAAGCATCACGATCGTCGAGAAATAGCTTCAGCGGTACATCAGGCAGTCTGGTCAATAAAAAAGGCTGCAGACACTACCCTGCAGCCCACCTGAGTTCCACATCAAACTGTGGTTCACACCAGGTGGACCTCCGTAAAAAAGTACCAGTAATAAAAGTTGGGCATTCGATCTGCCGAGTTATTGAGTGAGTATTTATCACCGTAACAAAGGGATGGAGGCCCGTCAAGTTGCATCCGCTTGCCTGTCTCCCCACAGAATGCCTGCTGCTGCGAGAACGAACGCAACCATGGCCATGAATCCACAACTGGACAGAGCAATCTGGTTGGACTGGGCAAAGAGATAGCCGAATAAACTGATGGCGGCTGAGAAGCCTCCGAAATACATCCCGATCGCCAATCCCCCCTGTGAAGCTGGCGTCATGGAGAGGGCCAGGGGAATGGCACCGTTCAACACCAGGCTCAAACAGGCCAGCAGACAGAGGGTGACCAGGGACACCAGCACCCCACTGGGAGGAAGGAAGGCCAACGCCCCGATCAGGCCAGCAACTCCCACGGCACCCAGGGCCATCATGGGTCGGTTGCCCTGACGGGTCGCGATCGTGCCTGCCGGAACTGAGAATAGAGCCAGGAGAATGGAAACCATGCCCATGAGGAACCCCACATTGAACGTGGGCAGGCCCATCTGCAACAGTCGGGGCAGGATCTCACCCAGGGCAAGACGCACACCCCAGGCAACGCAAAAGCCAATTCCGAACAACAGGCTGACAGATGTAACCCAGGTGTTTTTCTCCGCAGAAGGGTCTGTTCCGGCTGGAGAAATGGCGGTCTGAGGACGAACAGCGCGTAGAACAGCAGCAGATCCCAGCAGGGTGAATGAGCCGATCGCAAAGGTTAATGCTGGTCCCAGGCTCAATAAAAACCCTGAAGCCAGGGGACGGATAGCGCCAGCTAAGCCACCGACCAGGGTCAGAATACTGGCGGCCTGGGGCAATTTGGTTGCGAAGGCATACTGACCCAGGAGGCAGAGGGCAGGACTGCGAAACACGGTCATGGCCAGGGACCAGGCCACAATAATCAGTATCAGCACCCACCGCATGCCGTCAGTTGGTCGCCCCAGAAGGACGATCGTGGGAATGGCGATAAACAGAGCCGAGGAGAGAATAACACCCACAGAGATAAAGGGAAAGCGGGTACCCAGCCAGCGCTGCCCTCGATCGGAAAGCCCGCCCATCAAGGGTTCCATCACTACGGCTAGGGCATTTTCTATAATCAGCAATCCCCGGCCCAGATGATCGGGGAGGCCAAAATCGGTGAGTAGTTTGACCAGATAAACGCCATAAATCACCCAGGCCAGGGTAATGGCTCCCTGCACAGTGGCCAGGGCGAAAACCTGTAGCCAGAGAACGCCCGATCGGGGTTTTGTCTCATCCATAACCGCATGATCCAGTTTTGTTGCCAGTCATTGTCCCCAGGCTCAGTTGGCCATTACGACTGAAAAGTTTGACAGTGAAACTCACCCCGACCATACTGGGGGGGGTCAACTGAACCTGACAAATTCACGATACCAGAGTAAAATTCGGGTCTTAAAAACTTCATCCCTGTGTTTTATCCTGATCCGGAATCGGGCCTAACGTCTTTAAGGTTTACATGGAATAAATTTAGCGGATTGAGTCATGATGAAACTGAAACTCCTTGTTGGCACAACCCTGTTGTCATTCCTTTGGGCAATGGCTCCAGCCCAGGCTGAAAACCCAGCTAACCTGAAGCTGTTGCTCACCACGAACCAATGTATCTGGTGTTATCTGGGAGATGCCAGACTCTCCGGTGCTTCTCTCCCGGGTGCGGTGGTGGCAGGCAGCAGTTTTGAAAACGCAGATTTGAGCAATGCTAACCTGAGTAATACCAACATGATTGGCACGGACCTGCGGGGGGCGAATCTGGAAGGGGCGAATCTGGAAGGGGCGAACCTGGCTGGCGCAGATACGGAGGGGGCAAATTTTAAGAATGCTAACCTCAAAGGTGCCCGCATGCCAGATGGGAGAATTCATCCTTAGCGTCTAACGAAATAATAAAGTAGGCTCAATCGTAAGGTGATTGAGCCTCTTCAGGGGAATGTTCTGGGTTTAGTATTCAGGAACTGAGGAATCAATCTCGCGGCTCCAGGCCTGGATACCGCCTTTGACGTTTGTGCCTTCGATACCAGCTTGGTGCAGGATACCCAGCGCCTTGGCCGATCGTCCGCCCATCTTGCAATGGGCGATCAGGCGATGCCCATTCAGTAATTCCTTCACTTTTTCTACGCCACTCCCACTCTCAATTTCTGGAAGAGGAACCAACACAGAACCAGGGATCCGGGCGATTTCATATTCGTTAGGATTCCGCACATCCAACAGTACGAAATCATTGGAACCGCTTTCCAACAATTGTTTGAGCTCTTGAACGGTCATTTCTTCCATAGCGGCTTGTTGTTTTGCCTCCTCTGCTTTGGCCTGTGGAATCCCACAGAATTCTTCGTAATCAATCAGCTTTTCAATCACGGGCCGGATCGGGTTGGGCCTTAGCTTTAGTTCTCGAAACTTCATCTGCAGGGCGTCATACAGAAGGAGACGACCATTCAGGGTGGTGCCCTGACCCAGAATGATTTTGACAGCTTCTGTGGCTTGAATGACGCCAATAATGCCCGGTAAAATTCCCAACACGCCACCCTCAGCACAGGAAGGAACTAGACCCGGCGGTGGGGGTTCTGGGTAGAGATCCCGGTAATTGGGGCCATCCTGATAATTGAAAACCGTGGCCTGACCCTCAAACCGGAAGATTGAACCATAGACATTGGGTTTGCCCAGCATCACACAGGCGTCATTCACTAGATACCGGGTGGGAAAATTATCGGTTCCATCAATCACAATGTCGTAGGGACGCATAATATCGAGAGCGTTCTCAGCGCTCAAGCGCGTCTCATATAAATCAACCTGGCAGTATGGGTTAATCTCCAAAATCCGATCTTTGGCCGACTGGATTTTGGGTTTACCGATCCAGGATGTACCATGAATGACCTGCCGCTGCAGATTGGAGCGATCGACGATATCAAAATCGACGATACCGATATTGCCGATCCCTGCCGCAGCGAGGTAAAGCAGTAAGGGAGAGCCCAAACCACCCGTGCCGATGCAAAGCACACTGGCAGCTTTCAGGCGCTTTTGCCCTTCCAGACCAACCTCTGGCAGGATTAAATGGCGGGAGTAACGTTCGTATTCCTCTTTACTGAGCTGGATCTGATCCAGGTTAGGGTTCAGCATAGTACATGTTTCAGGGAAGTATGGGGCCGGTCACAGTTTGCAGAGACCCGGTACGCAGCACAACGGATGAATCAGACCATCTATTTTAAGCCTGATTCGCAAACATAACCATGGATTATCAGAAAAACTCTAGAAGCGATTCGTCCCCCAACCGGGTGCTTTCTCTGCAGCCTGCAGAATGAAAGCGGCCAGATTTTCAACTTGAGCCTGGGAGAGCCAGCTCTCCGGAACCTGTCGGCAGAAAACGGCTTCTTCACTGCCGTCATAGGTCATGGGTTGCCTGAGGTAGGCCACTAAGCTGTTGATCGTAGCTCGGGGTGGGGTGGCTCCCTGCAGGTCAGCCAGGGAAAGGGAAACCAGGGGATTGGGTAAGGTTGAGCCGCCCACATGACAGCCCTTACAGTTGTCTTCAAATAAGTGCTTGCCTTCAGAGAGGGCTTGTGGGGAAAAAGAACGGGTCTGGCCCTGCTCATTCAGGATTACAGGAACTGGTTCTACAGCCCGCAGGTACCGTGCAACATAAGGATCGATCGAGGCAGCCTGAACTGGCGGACTGACGATCCAAACGGTCAGAAAAATCAAAAGAGACCACAGGAGGCGTTGCACAGGCATGATGAATCTCTGAGACCAAATAGAACGGATAAAAAATTAGGGACCGACAGAAGAGAGGGCGTTTTAATTCTCCCACCTCCATCGGCCCCATCGAAACTTAATGAATTAAGTCACAAGGTTGAGACAAGCCTTAGTAATAAATCTTGCCACCGCCCCACTTAACCCCTACAACCTTAGGCTGTAGAAGAATGTGGCCTGCGATCGCATACAAATCTTTCTCTGTCAGATTACGCATCTTAGGGAAGATGTCCGTGCTCTGAGTACTGGGATGCAGTTCGGCGATTGAAGCTGCCCCGTCGTACGTGGTCGGATTGTGCATGTAATCCACTAATGCTTCGATATTGTCCCGTCGGGGAGTTGCCAGCGCCAAAGTCTCCGGAGCCAGGTCAAGGTTCGGATCGGTCTTGGTCACCCCACCGACATGGCAGGTGCTGCAGGCATAGTTAAATAGACGCTTCCCTTCAGCCACTTGCTTCAGGCTCAGGACAACGGTGTCTCCCTTATCGTTCAAGGTAATCGTACGGGTTGCTTCATCCAGTTCAGTCGCATTAGCGGGGCCTGTCAGCATCTGAAAGGCAAAAAATACAGTGGCTACTACCAGCCAGATGTATCTCTTAAGCATGGTTCTCCTTTTAAGCTTGGCACAGTTTTCTACTATCAGATTTTCATCTAAGGAGCTCAATCAACTGGTGCTGTCTGAATCGAGAGTTACCTCCTGCCTCTGAGCAAGAGCGCTAGAGATGGGTGCTTTGGCATCCTCCAGAGTCAGACGAGTCTGAGGACCCTGGTCAGTAATCCCCAACTGACCGCAGAAACAAAGGGGTTTCTCAGGAAGAGAAAACTCTCATCAAAAGAGAAAAACCTCAGAAATTTCGGCGATCGACAGGTCCGCAAAACCCATGACTTTGCCAGCTAACAGGACTGATTGAGTCTTTATCAATACCAATATCATGACATTGAGTGGACTCTTTTTAGCAGTTCGCCTCAGCGGATTAAAAATCGTTGCTGGCTTGTTCCCGAAGCATCAGTGGATCAGGGTAGTGCTGAGGGGAAGAGGATTGGGTAAGTGAACCAGGGAGTGAGGGGTTGCCTGGGGTTGGTGTAGCCGGATTAACTGGGCCAGGGTTTTCTTCAATTGAGTCCGAGGGACGATCGCATCTACAAAGCCATGTTGCAGCAAGTACTCGGCAGTCTGAAAGTTGTCTGGTAGTTTTTCCCGTAGGGTTTGTTCGACCACGCGGCGGCCTGCAAAACCGATCGTGGCCTTGGGTTCAGCCAGAATGATGTCCCCTAGCATGGCAAAGCTAGCCGTGACGCCCCCCGTTGTGGGATGGGTGAGGATCGGAATATAGAGCAGGCGAGCTTCTCGATGTCGTTCCAGGGCTCCAGAGATTTTTGCCATCTGCATCAGGCTCAGCATGCCCTCCTGCATCCGAGCCCCTCCAGAGGCACAGACGATGATAACAGGGACAGACTCATCGGTGGCCCGCTCGATCAGGCGGGTCAGTTTTTCACCAACAACGGACCCCATGCTACCGCCCATGAACTGAAAATCCATGACGCCCAGAGCCACTGTTAACCCATCCAGTTGGCCCAAACCCGTTTGGACTGCATCCTTCAGACCTGTTTTTTCCTGGGTCTCGCGCAACCGATCGCTGTAAGACTTGCGATCGCGGAATTTCAGGGGATCGGTGGGCATCAGGTCTGCATCCAGGGCTTGCCAGGTCTCTGGATCAATCAGTTGCTGAATGCGTTCTTCGCTAAATACCCGGGAGTGATCACCACATTCCAGACATACCATCTGGTTTGCTCTCAGGTCTTTGGTGTAGGTCAATACACCACAAGCCGTACACTTCGTCCACAGGCCATCGGCGATCTCTCGTTCCTGGCCCTGAATATTCATCGGGTCTGATTTAGGACGATTCGCAAACCAATCAAATAGAGACATAGGGTTACTAAAATCCTGCTAATCAATAAATTTTGTCAAGGGTTATTCTGGGTCTTCTTCAGGGGGACTGAGGAGGAGCAAGGCTGTCCATTGATCCTCTGGACGCACCTGCAGGGCAGTGGGACTGCCAGTACCAAGGTATGGAGGTAAACCCAAGCTGAGGATACGTGCAGGAATTTCATGGGCAACTAGCAGCTGGAGCATGAGTTCCGCTTCCCATTGGGTGTTAGTCGTTCGTAACGTAATCCAAGCCACGGCGGCAACTCACCCATACCTCAATCTTGACCTCAATATCGACGGGAGAGGGCAAAGACATCTAAAGCATCTATATTCACAATCTCTATTCACAATCTCTCACAGAACTAGCCCTTGAGCCTCAAGAGTCCATAAACAGCAATGCTTTCCCAGGGAAGGACTGGCCTGGGCTTTAACTGACATATTTATATTTAACAAGAATCCGTCATAAAAATTGACTTTGTGTATAAACTCTTAACTCTCTGGGGACTTTTCAGGTCCATTCACCCTGGTAAACTGGTATTCCAAAGATAGAAAGCGAAATTTTAAACTCAAGAGAGCAAGGTCACGCATGGTAGATTCTCTCAGAAAACCAGAATTTGAGGAGTTGCGTCCCGGAATTAAGGTTCCAGCTAAGGAAAACATCCTCACGCCACGGTTCTACACAACCGATTTTGAGGCCATGTCCAAAATGGACATCTCGGTGAATGAAGCCGAGCTGATAGCCATTATGGAGGAATTTCGCACTGACTATAATCGGCATCATTTTGTTCGCGATGCTGAATTCGAGCAATCCTGGGAGCACATCGATGGTGAAACCCGTCGATTGTTTATTGAGTTCCTGGAGCGCTCTTGTACGGCAGAATTTTCAGGGTTTCTGCTTTACAAGGAGCTCTCTCGTCGTCTGAAAGATAAGAGCCCTGTATTGGCAGAGTGTTTCTCTCTCATGTCCAGAGATGAGGCTCGCCATGCTGGCTTCCTGAACAAGGCGATGTCTGATTTTGGCCTCTCTCTTGATCTGGGCTTCCTGACCAAAAATCACAAGTACACCTTCTTTAAGCCAAAGTTTATTTTCTACGCCACTTACTTGTCAGAAAAGATTGGCTATTGGCGGTACATTACCATTTACCGTCATCTTGAATCCCATCCCGAAAATCGCATCTACCCTATCTTCCGGTTTTTTGAGAACTGGTGCCAGGATGAAAACCGTCATGGTGACTTTTTTGACGCGATCATGCGAGCCCAGCCCGATATTCTGAATGACTGGAAGGCCAGACTGTGGTGTCGTTTCTTCCTGCTGTCCGTATTTGCGACCATGTATCTGAACGATGTGCAGCGTTCTGGATTCTACGCTTCCCTCGGTCTGGATGCCCGTGAGTACGACAAGTATGTCATCGAGAAAACCAACGAAACGGCTGCTCGTGTGTTCCCGGTTGCTCTCAATGTGGACCATCCGGAATTCTACGATCGTCTGGAAGTTTGTGTCCGCAACAATGAGCAGTTGGCTGCGATCGCCAGCTCCACGGCTCCTGAACCTGTGAAGTTCCTGCGCAAACTGCCCTTTTATGTTTCTAATCTGGTTGAACTGGCTCGCCTATACCTGCTCAAGCCAATTCGGGTTGATAGTTTGGCGGGTACGGTTCGCTAAATCGATATCGCCTCAGGTCTGACTTGCTTTGCTCCAGCGGTTCTAATCATTTAGAACCGCTTTTTTGTTGGGACAACCTCCTCGACTGATCCAATCCCATGGGCTTTCTCCCATCTGGATGGTGTTGCAAGACTATCCCCTGTATTCTGAGTGCTGTAGGTTTAGATGGAACGAGCAGGTCTTCCAAGCTTGATGTATCGATCGCTTCTCCCCCTTGCAGGGTTTGTTGTTGTTGCTAGTTTGGCCCTGAAGCCTTCACCCGCTTGCAGCCAACCCCTGTCCGATGCTGTCACGGATCAGCCAAAACGATCTGAGCTGACACCTGCCTCCGTCGGTCTTTCCCCGATGCAGCGGGAAGATCTGGACTTGCAGCCGGAGATCATCGAGAGTAGCCCGGTGTTGCGACGCTGGCGGGAGAAAATACCGGATGTGATGGAAGAAATTGCCCATCAACCCAGTTTTCGGACGCGCCTGAGGGTGGGGTATAGTCAATATCCTTCGACCAACCAATTGGGAGGGCTGACCCTGGGGGTTGAAGATGTGTTTCTCGGGCAGACACCCTTGACCTTGAGTGCGGATTATCAGACCAACTTTGATGGGCGCGGACAGCAGCCAGGTTCGAACGATCGATCCGCCTGGGGCGCTAATCTAAAGACCTATCTCCTGCCCCTGGGCAATAGGATTAACCTTGCGCCAGTCCTGGGGTATCGCCATCTGGAAACCAATCTTTACGTTACTGAAGGATTGGATGTAGGGTTCAGGCTGCTCCTGGTCTTATCCCGTGGCGGTGGGGCTGATATTAGCCTGACGCAAACTTGGGTGGCTCCAGGGAGTGACAATGAAGTTGGGGTATTGACCTTCTCGGTGGGGTATGCCCTGACCCATAACCTGCGGATTTCAACCGACATCCAGCAACAGAATTCTCGTCAACGGCAAGATAGTCGGGTCGGAATTCTTCTGGAGTGGATGCTGTGAGTGGCTATCTCACCAGGCAAGCGGCTTCATGTTCTACCCGAAATACAGTGGCATACAGATTGGCGGTGATTTGCTTACCTTCTTGAGTCAGGTCTAGGTAGTGGAGGGCTGGCTGGATATAAGGATAAACCACATTCCAGTAAAAGCTGGGGTACCCCCGACGCAGATCGCCGGGGGTGCGATATCCCAGATCTTGATTGACTCCGGTTTCTTCAAATTCATAGAACAGGGCGCTCACTTTCTGTAAGTACCGGGGATCACTCAGTTGACCAATTAAATCGGCAGCCCGCACCAGCCCAGGATAACCAGTTGTATCTCGGTGATCGGCATCGGAAGGGACGGGAAAGCGGGTGAGCTCAATGTTGCGCTGGATGCATTTTGCATCAATCAAGCGATGCCCTGCGAAACGCTCCTCGATGAACAATTTGCCCCGATCGACATGATAGGGAGTCAAACTGGCGTCCGTGGCCCCAGAGGGTAGAGCGATGTGGGTGTTATCGATACCGGTTGCATAGAGTCCCTGAGCGATCGAGTCATGGCGACAGACCCCTTTTACATACCCAATGTCGTGGCAAAGCAGGGAAAGAATGGTGTGCAACCAGTCTCCACAACAAACCCCACCTTCATAAATGTGCTTGCCCCGTAAAATCTCCTGCCCGACCAAGGTCACCAAGAGGGTATGTTCTACGTTGTGGTAAAGAGCATCACTATTGGCAATATTTTCCAGGGCCATATTACCGGCCCAACCAATAATTTCTGCATGATCAGGCTGGAGGCTACCGTAGGTTCTTTGGTAGCCCGTCTGTAGACAGGTGACAAAAGTATCAATCACGACATTTGTGGGGTTCAACATGGGGCTTGCTCCAGTGACGTTGACTTGCCTGTAGATTGCTGGAGCCTCAATTTCTATGAGTGTCATCTCTGTTATAGAAGATGCCAGCAATATGAATGGGAGGCTTGAAATTTAAGGATGGAGAAATTTCCTGACAAGAAAAATCAGGTTTTTCTCAAAGGCTTGCAATTATAAGAAGTCATGCTCAGAACATTTATATCTTCATTCTTAATGATATTTGAGTCAAAATTAACCAGGAAATCTCATAAGTTTTTGATTTTGATTGTTTAAATATTTGAGCCAGTAGATCATTAATTGAAATTCATGAAAACCCAGTTAATCCCAGATAAATCAAGGCTTGATCTGGATCACAGCCTTCAGTTCTTTAAATCACAAATGCTTTATCCTCCTATGTTATGACTGATATATAAGTTGTGATTTCCCAGGAAAAGTCATTTTGAAATCACTCATAAACAGAGTAGAGTTAATCTGTGGCAGCACAAGATTATGAACAGTGAACAGGCATTGGAATTTGCAGATCAACTCCTCTATGAAAAAGCAGGAAAATATTTGAGTGACTTAGAAAGAGAGGTTTTCCTCGGTTCCTGGCAAGGAAAAACCTATGAGGAAATCTATCCGATTAATCCTCAATATATTGAAAAAGATCTGGGCTATAAATTATGGAAAAAGCTATCGGGAGTCTGTGGCGAAAAAGTCACTAAAAAGACGCTTCAGGGTGTGATAGAACGATCTGCAAAACGGTTGATGGGGGATGCCCAAATATCTGGTGGGAGATCGTTGTCCATCTCAGCACCGGTAGTAAAGGCGACGGTTCGATTTCTGGTACTGAGTCCAACTCAAGAGGTGAACTCAGGTTTGGCTCAACTGCTTTGTCAGGCCGTCAATGCGATGGGGGCGGATGCGATCGTGCTCCCTGAGTTGTGGTCCTCCGATAGAAATAGGGTCGCTGTCAACACTCGCATGGAAGCTTCTGACTATTTACTGGTGTTGCTGCCCCCGACAGCCGTGGCGTCTGAGGGTGACGCTGACGAATTTGCAGATCAACCGTTCTATGATGGATCTGCGGTTTAGAATTTCCTGCAGAGACAGTTATGGAAATGGCTCAAATCAGGCTAGAGGCTGTAGATCTGGCCTTTTCAGCCCTCTCCAAGGCTCCAAATCCGAAAAAAGAATCGGGGAGTGATCAGGGTTCCGCCCTGTTGCTTCAGGGGATTTCGTGCCAGATCTTTCGAGGCGATCGGATTGCCATTGTGGGGCCATCTGGGAGTGGCAAAACGGTCCTGTTGAAATTGCTGAATCGTCTGATTGATCCGACCAGAGGCCAGATTTACCTGGAGGGGCAGAAATTTCAAAGGATTCCGGTGATTCAGTTGCGCCAGCAGATCCTGTTGGTGCCTCAGGAAAGTCGGCTGCTGGACATGACTGTGCGAGAAGCGCTGCTGTATCCGCTCAAATTGCGTCACCTCACAACCCCTGAGATGGGCGATCGTCTGGGGCAATGGACAGAGCAGCTCCAAATCCCAACGGATTGGCTGGATAAAACCGAATTGCAACTTTCGGTGGGGCAGCGACAATGGGTTGCGATCGCCCGGGCTCTGGTGGCCCAACCCCCTGTGTTGCTCCTGGATGAACCTACGTCAGCGTTGGATGCCGGAAAGACTGTGCGCCTGTTAGAGGTCTTGAGTCGTCTGACTGCGAATGCGCCAAGTACCATTCTCATGGTTAATCACCAACTTGAGGTCGCAGAACAATTTGCCGATCGGGTGTTTCACTTGAACCATGGTTTTCTGGCCCAGGATGCGCTGGTTAGAGACATCAGTTGGTCAAAATTGCGGGACGCGATCGTCCAGGCGGAGACATCCGCTGCCCAGGATTGGGAATAACCCTGACCCGAATTTTCAAACACCCGCTTACAGCCTGTGGGTTGTTTCGGCAGTAATGCGGCTTGACCCACGACCATTCAGTTTCTTGGCGCTGGAATGATCCAGGGGCTTACTGGCTTGAGCATCCAGCATTTCCAGATTGAGGCGATAGCCGACATTGCGAATCGTTTGAATTAAATTGGGCTGGCGCGGATCAGTCTCTACTTTCTTCCGCAGCGACAAAACGTGGGTATCCACCGTGCGAGGATTGTCAATCATATCAGGCCAGGCCCTGCGCAAGAGTTCGGAGCGACTGAGAGCCGATCCCCCTGCCTGAGCCAGAACATAGAGCAGACTAAACTCCTGGGGGGTTAGATCAATCAGGTCGCCCTTAAAGCGAACCCGTCGCTGCACCAGATCAATTTTTAATTCGCCCAAATCGAGCATCGCAGGAGCGAGCACCGAACGGTTCCGTCGGGTCAGGGCTTCAACCCGAGCCAGAAATTCCTGCATACCAAAAGGCTTGGTCAGGTAATCATCTGCCCCTGCTTTCAGCCCCTGCACAATATCTGCTTCACTATTCCGAGCTGACAGCATCAGAATCAAAGACTGTTGCTGCTGCTGAATCCACCGGCAGAACTCCAGACCATCACCGCCAGGTAGTTCAGAATCCAAAATCACAACTACCGGTTGTCGAGTCAGGAATGTTTCCCTGGCTTGATGAATATCAGCAGACTGATGAACCCAATAGCCTGCCTGTTGCAAGTGCCAACCCAGTAGCGATCGCAGGTGAGGATTGCCTTCAATAATTTGAATACAGACTGACCCCACTGCGGCATGCTCTCCTTTAATCAGTGAATCCAAACTTAACAGAGCATGTAATGTCGATTTGTAACGCTTGCTACCCTGGACTGACAGGTTCTGCGGAAATTTCCCGAACTAGAACAAAAACTATTTTACACTTCTTATAAAATCTTGACTAAGATGTGGTTCTGTAAAAAACAATGGGTTAATTAAAGATAAAATAAGAGTGAGTTCTCTACTCATTTTCCTTTAAGAGCTTCCCTTAACCCTTTATGCTGCAGGATACTCAAGCTATCCGCTACTACCAAAGGCTAACCGACGCCCTTACTGATCTCTGGAATCGGGGCTATCGCTATGATGACTTGCGTCTGTTCAAAGATGGCTATCTTTCAGCCATGAGACACACGGGCGTGATTGAACCCTACCAAATTAACCGTCTGGAAGAGGAAGTCCTGCGATATATCCATGATCCGTCCAACTTCGAAATGACTCAATCTGAGCCGGATTACCATTAAGGGACTTCAGTATAAACTCGCTCCAACTGCTAAAATAGAGGTTTAAAAACTGTCTGGTGGCGAAAACTGTAACTTCGTAACCTCAACCTATCCCTCCGCTTGCAACCGTCTCTACTGTTACAAGCACTAAATTTTGCAACATGGGGGTTTTGAGGCTTGCGCTTCCAAGAGTGGTTTTCACCCCCTCCAAAACTTTTAATTTGGTCTACTAAGTAGTCAGTCAATCATTGATTGACGGGCAATCAAAATCCAGGTTGTTGATTGGGGTTAAATTTTGACGGGTCGAAGACCCGTCAAAATTTTCCTGGCGGAACACTAGCCTAAGAATTGGGGATGACGAAGTACAATGCCATACCTCATCGTTCCGCCAAAATCCGTTGAAGAGCCTGGGTTCAGGAAGCGAGAGCGACCTCTAACACTTCCTGTAACTCTCCTTTCTGGTAAAGCTCAATCAGGATGTCGGAACCCCCGACGAACTCTCCATTGATATAAACCTGGGGAATGGTAGGCCAATTCGAGTATTCCTTGATGCCCTGGCGCAATTCATAATCTTCCAGGATGTCGATCGTTTCGTAGGGCACTCCCATGGTGTTGAGAATTTGAACCACATTATTGGAGAACCCACATTGGGGCATTAACTTGGAACCCTTCATGAAGACCAGAATTTTATTCTGCTGGACCAGGGTATCAATCCGTTCTTTCAGCTCTGGAGTCATAACCTTTTCCTGAATCACGCTACTTGATGAGTACCACAATCTCTAATGGCCTGCCACTACCAGGATAAGGGGAGCAGGCGATGCAATCTGTATCGCCCTGACCAGGTCATCCTGCCTCAGCCCCCCTGTACAGCCGCTTCCCAGCGTTGAGGGGTATAGGTTTTGAGGGATAGGGCATGAATGGCTTCAGAAGAAACTGCCTGTTGCAGGGCAGCATAGACGAGCTGGTGTTGCTGCACCAGACCTTTACCTTCGAAGAGAGGGGAGACAATGGTGACCTGGAAGTGATCCCCACCCCCAGTTAGATCTTGAATCGTGACCTGGGCATCAGGAATGCTGGCCTTAATCATGGCTTCTACTTGATCTGGACTAACCATCGATCGTCCTCTCGATTAGTTAAGACTATTACTGGACTGGGTCAACTACTTCAAGGTTGTCGGAGAGGGAGCGGGCTGACTACCCTGATTAGAGGGGAAAGGAGCCTCAACAAATCCCAGTTCCAGCAACTGTTGATAGGATTTTTTGCCCAACTCACGGGTTGGTTGCTGACTTCGAATAATTTGAATCAACAAGGGGACGGCGAGTTCGGGTTGGTTTTGGGCGCGATGAACCAGGGCCAATTGATAAGTAGCCTGATCTCTCATCTGGGCGGTTTCCAGGGCTTTACGTCGTTGAACATCCGCGATCCGATTGTCGATGCCTGAGAAGCTGGCAGCCAGATCCTGATAAAAATTGGAAAGCTGATTAAAGACCTGACGCGCTTCTTGCAGTTTTTTCACAGCAAGGTCGTAGTTTTGAGCCGAGACGGCCTTGTCGGCCTCGGTGAGTAACCGCTGACCCCCCTGGATGCTCAGAAGACCTGAATCCTGAGTTAGAACGACATCATCTGGCTTGACTGGTGATGGGTTGCCTGGAGCAGATGGCTTGGCTGAGGAACCTGGTGTCTGAGCAAGACCAGGACTCGATGAGCCCAGAGCCAGTGCAAAAACCAGGGGTAAACCTCCTGCCAAAGTCAGAAGGCGGCTAACCGGGGGCAACATCATGATAATTAACTCTTCCTTGCTCGAAACAATCGGCTCTCTATCTTAAGATATATTACCTCATCCCATGGTGGTTTTCATGGGAAGCCGCTAACGCCTTGAGTGCCGCTTCCAGGTCATCCGTCAGCTTTTGAGCACTCTGCTTCACCGAGCCTTGACAGTAATCGGGCACGGATAAGGGATGACCGATTGCAATTTGAATTCGAGTGCGCCATTTGGGGATTAGATCGCTGTAATGGACACTAATGGGGACAATTTTAATCCCCAGTCCCGGTTTTCCCTGTTCTGCTTGCAGGGCCAGACGAGCCATGCCGGGTTTGAGGGGATGAATGTGACGATCGTGAAAAATCCCCCCTTCCGGGAAAATCACCAGCATTTCCCCAGCCTGTAAAACTTCAACCCCATGGCGCAGGCTGGCAACTCTGGGATGTTCCGTATCGACAGGAAAACCTCCCAGACGGCGAATAAACCAGCCCTGAATGCCTTTCACCTCATTGGCGGAAACCATAAACCGGGGATGACGGCCTGTGACCCGTAGGCCAGTCGTGTAGGGGACTGTGATGGCATCCCAACGGGAGCGATGAGTCGGAGCCAAGATCACCGGTCCTTGCGGGGGCAGATGTTCCTGACCCGTGACCTTGAGGCCCCCAAAGTAGATGGGTAAGACGATCCATTGACCCAGGGTGTAGACCAGTGGGGTCAGCCAGGCAGAATGACCGGAGGTCATAGGCAGCCCCTTGGCTGGCTCTATCAGGGGGGATAAGGCCAAGCGGGACGGAAATTTTGGGGTAGATGGAACCGTGTGCAGGGCATCCAGACCAGACGATCGAGAAGCCAGTGGTAGAGGATTGCGATCAGGAGAATAGAACGTTGTCATGGAACACTACAACACGAAAAAACTGCAATAAACCCTTCTTCAACGTCTAACGTAAATTTTTTTCTCACACTTGTCTTCTATCTCAGGGACACTTCTAACAGTGGCATGGCTACAAACCTCTTGCTACACGACGCTCTTGCCGCCGAACTGCGAACCAGTCCTGTAATTGATGGCGACAAATCGGTTCCAGAATACCGTTTAAGACCCGGAGACGATGGTAAGAACAGCTACTTTCCGGTAGGTTTAAGACAGTTTGAACAGCACCAGTCTTGGGATCGGCTGCACCATAGACTAGAAGCCCCAGTCGGGCCAGCAAGATTGCCCCTGTACACATGGGACAGGGCTCCAGGGTGACATAAAGCGTACATTCATTCAAATGCCAGTTTTGCAGAGCCTGACCAGCTGCCCGCAGGGCCAGAATCTCTGCGTGGGCGGTTGGGTCCCGATCCCGTTCGCGCCGATTGCCTGCTTCGGCTAAAAGATGGCCGTCTGGCCCGACGATGACGGCCCCTACAGGAACTTCTCCAACTGCCCCAGCTGCCTCAGCAACTGCCAAGGCGCGCCTCATCCAGTGGTTGTGAATGGGAGAGGGCGACTTATCCGGCTCAGGGGGGGGACTCTCCAACACCACTAGTTTCTCCTGATTGGGTTACCCAGCGGATGGCATCGGTTGTGCCAGCAGGGGATCGAGTTTCCCCTGTCGGTCCAGTTCATACAGCTCTGTGCAGCCACCGATTAGCTGGTTGTTAATAAAAATTTGGGGAACGGTACGGTTGCCGTTGGCCCGCTGAGCCATGGCAACTCGGGCTGCTCCGTTGCCATCGATTTTGTATTCTGTAAAATTTACCCCTTTCCACCAGAGCAACAACTTAGCCCGCATGCAAAAGGGACAGGTCTGCCAGGTGTAAATTTCCACACTGGCTTGAATGGCTTCTGGATGACGATGGAGGAAGGAATTGAGGATCTTCAGCATCCTGATCACCTGCTATGGCGTTTCCATAGATTTTGATTGGGTCTGCTTGGGAATGGGTGCTTATCCCAAGTATGGGCTTGTTAATGATGCAATCCCTATTTTACCGATTTCCTGGATATTCACCCAGGTATGGGCCAGGAAGGCTAATACCAGCGTTCCGGTGAGGCCGATCGCCAGGGATAGGCTCAAGAGTTTCAAACGCCCCAGCATGCCCCTCAGAGAAACGGAATTCAGGGAGCTATCCCTTGTTTCCAGGGGCTGATAGGGCATGATCCATAGCAGCAAACTGCCCAGGGCCATGAACCAGCCCAGAATCGCTGCGATCCCCCCGATCCCCATGATGATGCACCCTACCCAGACGTTCATAATCCCCATCCTTACCTGCTCTCTGGACCCATCGCAAAACTTAACACAGTCAAAGCGAAGATTGATGGCTCATCAGATCCCCGCCCTTTGGTAGACTTGGACATTGGGGTTAGTAATTACAACCACATTAAGAATTATTCAGTTGGGAGGGCAGACTCGGTGGAGAATACGCTCGGTTTAGAGATTATTGAAGTAGTAGAGCAAGCCGCGATCGCTTCGGCCCGGTGGATGGGTAAAGGTGAAAAGAATATTGCCGATCAGGTCGCTGTAGAAGCGATGCGTGAGCGGATGAATAAGATTTACATGCGCGGTCGGATTGTGATTGGGGAAGGGGAGCGGGATGATGCCCCCATGCTCTACATCGGCGAGGAAGTTGGGATTTGTACCCAGCCAGATGCCAAGACCTACTGCAACCCCGATGAGCTGATTGAAATTGATATTGCCGTTGACCCCTGTGAAGGGACCAATCTGGTTGCCTATGGGCAAAATGGCTCTATGGCAGTGCTGGCCATTTCTGAGAAGGGTGGTCTGTTCGCAGCCCCCGACTTTTACATGAAAAAATTGGCTGCTCCACCGGCTGCCAAGGGCAAAGTCGATATCAACAAGTCTGCGACTGAGAACCTGAAGATCATGTCCGAATGTATGGATCGGGCGATCGAAGAACTGGTCGTTGTTGTGATGGACCGGCCCCGTCACAAGGATCTGATTCAGGAAATTCGCGATGCGGGTGCCCGTGTTCGTCTGATCAGTGATGGAGACGTTTCGGCTGCGATCTGCTGTGCTTTTGCTGGAACCAATATCCATGCGCTGATGGGAATCGGTGCAGCTCCAGAAGGCGTGATCTCGGCAGCGGCAATGCGTTGTCTGGGGGGGCATTTCCAGGGGCAGCTCATCTACGATCCGGAGATCGTCAAGACGGGTCTGATTGGGGAAAGCAAAGAGAGCAATATTGCTCGTCTCAAGGAGATGGGGATCGACGATCCCGATCGGGTATACAACGACAATGAGTTGGCTTCTGGGCAAACAGTGCTGTTTGCAGCCTGTGGGATCACCCCCGGAACCCTGATGGAAGGGGTGCGGTTCTTCCATGGTGGTGCGCGGACCCAAAGTCTGGTTATCTCCAGTCAATCCAAAACGGCTCGGTTTGTGGACACCATCCACATGGTGGAAACCCAACCCAAATCTATTCAGTTGAGATAGGGGTTATAGCTGACGGTTTACCACTGGTTATGGGTTATGGGCGGACCTTATTATAGGTCTGGCCTTAGCATGACCCATGACCAGTGCCTGATGGTCAATAGGTTGTAACGGATGATCTCGACCTCAATTTAATTAGCACTGATTTTAAGAAAAGCCTGTCGTTAACCCAGCCAGAAAACATGTATATCGCAGTTGTCGGCCTCAGTCATAAAACCGCTCCAGTGGAAGTCCGGGAGAAGCTCAGTATTCCGGAGCACCAGGGAGAACCTGCAATGACCCGCTTGAAAGCCTGTGCCCATGTGGAAGAGGTGGCAATTCTCAGTACCTGTAACCGGATGGAATTATATGTCGTCACGAATGACACGGAGTTGGGCGTTCGGGAAGTGACCCAATTCCTGGCCGACTATAGCAAACTCCCTCTAGCGTATCTGCGGCCCTATTTGTTTGTGCTTTTGCACCAGGATGCCGTGATGCACCTGATGCGAGTCTCTGCAGGTCTGGACAGTCTGGTTTTGGGTGAGGGCCAGATTCTGGCTCAGGTCAAGCAGGCTCACAAATTAGGGCAGCAGTATGGTGGCGTGGGGCGACTACTGAATCAACTGCTAAAGCAGGCGATCTCAGCAGGTAAGCGGGTTCGGACAGAAACCAGCATTGGAACGGGGGCTGTTTCTATTAGTTCTGCAGCGGTTGAACTGGCTCAGATGAAGATTCCCCATCTTCCCACCAGTCGCGTCACGATCGTGGGGGCGGGTAAAATGTCTCGTCTGCTGGTGCAACATTTGCTGGCTAAGGGGGCTGGGCATATCTCAGTGTGTAATCGCTCGATGGAGCGGGCTGAGGAACTGGCTTCCCAATTCAAAGAAGCCCGACTGCAGCTTTTTCCGCTGGATGAAATGATGCCCTTGATTGCCAGTTCAGATTTAGTCTTTACCAGCACGGCTGCAACGGAACCTATTTTGAACCGAGGCAAGCTAGAGGCGGAATGTTCTCCTCACCGGTCTTTGATGCTGATTGACATTGCCGTGCCCCGCAATATTCATGCAGATGTGAATGAACTGGCCCATGTCCAGGCTTTTAATGTGGATGATTTGAAAGCAGTGGTGGCCCAGAACCAGGAAAGTCGGCGGGCGATGGCGATGGAGGCCGAGGCTTTGCTGGAGGAAGAATTAGAAGCTTTTGACATTTGGTGGCGATCGCTGGAAACAGTTTCTACCATTAGTAGCCTGCGGGAAAAGGTGGAAACTATCCGGGCTCAAGAACTGGAAAAAGCGCTCTCCCGTCTGGGCTCAGAATTTGGAGAAAAGCACCAGGAAATTATTGAGGCCCTCACGAAAGGGATTGTGAACAAGATCCTGCATGACCCGATGGTGCAACTGCGGGCCCAACAGGATATTGAAACCCGACGCATGGCCATGCAATCCCTGCGGATGCTGTTTAATCTGGAAGTCGAATCCCCGATCGGGTAAGTCATTTTGATCAACTGACCAAGGTCAGCAGGCAGAGCAGGAGTGCTTCTGTCCACTCCACTACGGCTCCATAGGTGTCTCCGGTGTGGCCACCCAGTTTGTGGTTAAACCAGGCTCCGCTCAGGAGGGCGATCGTGCTACCCCCGATGGCCAGAGTGATTAGAAAAGGCCAGAGCGGTTGAGGGCTGATTAAGGGCACCAGGGTGAGAATCAGTAATAAGACCAGGCTGGGTCCTGTATGCCAGAGGGATGGCAGGGCTACTTTGTGAAAGGCCCCCTTGCCAGTGGGCTTGAGGTAGGGGTAAGCCGCGATCGCCACCTGCTGCCCCCAGCGACTCCATCCTGCGGCTCCCAGGAGGGCCAGCCAGCGGTAGGGGGTTCCCAGATCAGACAGAGCCGCCACCTTGAGCAGCAGAATTGCAGCGGCACTCATGACCCCGAAAGCCCCGGCAGCGCTGTCAGCCATGACCTCTAAACGACGCTCTGGATTTTGGACTGCCAGCCCATCGGCTGTATCCATCGCTCCATCCAGGTGCAGTCCGCCAGTCAGGGCAATCCAGAGCACGACCACTAGAGCCGAACGAGTCATGATGGGAACTGCCAGACTCTGCAGGCCCCAATCCATGAGGCTCAGGATGAACCCAAGGATCAGCCCCACGATGGGGGCTAACCGGGCAACGTTCTGAAAATCCAGATTGAAAGCAGACGGAATAGGCAAACTGGTGTAAAAGGCGATCGCTGCTCCAGTTTGTTGAATTGCTTTAACGAAATAATTAAGGGCCAAAGTTAAGTAATTTCCACCTTCAATTTTTTCAGTCACTCTGGAAAAGCTTTGACCTGCCGGGTTCAAAGATGGGGGCTGAGGAGGTAGTCCATTCCCTGGGTGGGAAGATTACTGCTTTCCCTCTGCAGACAAGATCCAGGGGGAGGGGATCTACTGGAGGAAGAACAAGTTCCGTAAATTTCTGGAGTGAGTCGGCCAGAACTCCTGGGTTAGAATGATCCTGTTACGGATTAGTATTAAGATATAAGGTTTTTCCTTCTGTTTTAGACAACAGTCTAATCGCACTAATCGCAAAGGTTCCCAGGTTGTTGATAGCAGATTAACATCGACGTTTCGGAGATTTGCCGATCGTAATCTGCGGTGATAATTGCTGAGTCCAGGGCTTTATCTCTATGAATCAAGATCAATTACCCGGTGACAGGCGAGCACCCGCCCCCTGTATTGTTGATACGGGCATTGTCGTCAATAAGCGAGATATGCAGAGTATCCTGGGCGACCTAGGGTGTGTTCGTTATATTTACAGGCAGAACAACGAGCTTCTGAGTCAAGGAGAGGGGTTGGTCCTAGATGTCTTTGCTGATCCCAGCCGGTCTACCGTGGTTGCCAACCATTCGCTTTACCTGAATGTCCTGAGTTTTGATTATCTGGAATTAAAAGTTTCCCCTGAAGCACAAACCTGCCTTGATCTTGTGCAGGATAATCTATGTTTGCAATTGATCCCCCTCTCTAATCCCCTGCAAGAACAGGTAACCTGTAATTTGAACGCTGCAGCGCTGGATGCTGTGGTTACAGAAGTGCTGTCAGCCAGTTGGGATGTGCCGATCGAAGATGGGGGCTCTCCCATATAGTCAGAACTCAGGCTGGCTGTTATGTTTGAGGAAAGTCGGAACTTTATTATTCACAAAATTTGAGATTCGGGTTATCGTCAATGTTGCGATTGTATGAACAATCATTGACCTCACTATTGACCTAGGGTATACGCAGAATACTAATCCTCTGTGTTCTCATAGTTTTTTGGCTCTGATGCATTAAACTCTCAACACAGGTACACAGGTCGTCATTTGCAAGGTATCGATATGAATCCTGAACTTCAACAGACTGAATATTCTGATGGTATCTCTCCCCATGCGGAGACAGCCAAAGCTAAGCTTGACAACAATGCCGGTGCTACAGAATCTGGTACTACAGGTCTACTGCCGTCCGCTGAATCTGGGCAGTGGCAGCAGATTGGTCTCCAAATGTTTGATTTCTTCAAGGATCTGGCTAACTACCTGGGGGCATTCATCAAAGAAAAACCCCTGACGGCTGTGGGTCTGTTCTTGTTGGCTGCTGTCTCTGTTAAGTTAACCCTGGCAGTTCTAAATGCCTTAAATGATCTGCCTCTGGTTGCTCCTACCCTGGAGTTGATCGGGATTGGCTACGTGACCTGGTTTACCTTCCGGTACCTCTGGAAGGCAGCCAGCCGTCAGGAACTGATCGAACAGATTCAGTCTCTGAAAGGTCAAATTGTGGGTGATGACGAGTAAGGAGATTTCCGACCAGGAAGTTTTCAGCAGTGATTACCCCATAGTTGGGACGGTTTTCTCTGGCTTCCCATGACTAACTCTGCTGGTTGACTGACAAAACTCCTGAAACCCTTGAAATCTCGTAGGTTGGGTTGAGATCTGAAACCCAATGCAAAAGCCTTGTGAAAGTTGGGTGGAGCAGAGTGAAACCCAACCTGCAAAAAAAGTTTTGTCAGTCAATCAGCTAACTCTGTCCTCAGCCCTTACCTCAAAGTTAGGCTTTGATTTGTTGAGTTTGGCCACACAAACTCAATGGGGCGGCCCGACTGGGTACAAAGAAGGGCAGAAAGAAAGTCAGTTAATCTATGGATCAGGGGAGAGAGTTTGAGGATAATCTCTCCCTTGCATTATTCCTCCATCTGTTCTAAATATCCGGTATGGGCAGAATCCGCAAAAATTTGATGATTTCACCGGTGATTTCAATACCCACCAGATAATTATCTAGAGTGAATCGGTAGAAAATTGCACTGGCTCCGATCTGGTGCAGCTCTGGTAAATCGCGGAGCTGGCCGAGAGTGAGAAAATCATCAAACACAAACTGTCGAATCCGCTGATAGGCAGCTGGTTCCAGGTCTTTCAGGTCTTGCAGAAATGACCTTTCGTATCTTACCTCAAGCTTCACAACCGATTAATTAAACGAGTAATTTAAGGCGAAAGTTAGGCCGTAGCATTCAGGGAATTTCCCTGGATGCCTCAATTCTTGCTTGACAGACCCCTAAGGGAGGAGAAGGGAGCGGAGCGCTTCTTCGCGGGTCAGGCTATCTCCAGGAGTCAGAGTTGCCTTAGCATCCTGGATTGCCTTCAGCATATAGGAGTCATAATACAGACCTTTGAGTGCCATCCAGATATTCTCTAGGTCCTCTTCAGAGAGGCGATCGACCAGACGATGAACTCTACTGCGCAGGGGATTCATAGGAAAAGCCGTAGATAGAGAACTGGGCGCGGAGCAACGATTCAGTTTAACCTGCCTGTCCAGGCTGGAGCAAGGACAGGTTTTTGGTCGAACATGCTTTCCCAGAGTTATGACCCATGATGCCCCTGAAGATGAACCCCATCTGGGCGCACCTATCTCTAAGGCCGACTCAACTCCAGACTGCCCCCAGCAGGGGTACCCAGTTGATCCCGCTTACCGAAGCGCCAGTGCTGGCGGTAGCGGTTGAGAAAATTCTGGCCGATGATGCCATCCACACCCAGCAAATCTAGGGGGCCAGCATCCAGGACGATCGCGGCCAGTTGCTTCACCTGATGGGATTGGATAGCAACTTGATCCAGCTGCACTTGCTTCCCCCGCGCTGAACCACAAAACCCTGTCACTGTAATAGGTTTAGCAGTTTTCAGGTTGAGGCCCAGTCGTTTTGCGACCCGTTCTGAGAGGACCACCTGATCCGCCCCTGTATCTAGGGCCAGGGTATAGGGGCCCTGATTATTCAGGCGCGTCTGGACTGTCATCACCCCCAATTTCCCCACCAAGGGAATGCCTTGCTGAGTAGGAGCTGACGGAGGCAAAAGCGTTAACTGGGGGATGTGAGGGTCCAGTAAGACATCATAGTTGCTGAGAAAATCCATCCCCAGGACACCCGAGAGCTGACCAGGAATTGCTCTTTTGGGTAATCCCAGACCGGATAATCCCTTGACGCTAGCAGTCTCTACAGCCAGTTCGGGCAGGGGATACACAGCTGCATTCAGGTTGGTACATTTCTCTCCTACCACCATGTAGGTCATCAGTCTGTCGGGAATTGGTGTACCCCGCAGCCGCAATTGTTTCGCCAGATCCTTCTCAATCAAAGAGGTGGACGCTCCTGTATCCAGCAAAAAGGGCCGGCCCTGATTTGCGGTTTGGACCCGGATAGTGAACACCTGACTCCCTGGCAACCGGCTGAGGGCCACCTGTGCCTGCCCCCGGCTGACGGGTTTGGGGATTTTTATCCCACTGACTTTAACCAGGGCCGCCATGCGATCGTTGGCATCCTGTCTGACTTTGCCTTCCGGGGTCAGAATCACGACTTCAAACATGCACTGCATGGAGAGGGCCTGGAGTTCATCCAGAGCAAACTTGGGGATGGAGGGAAATTTCTCCACCATACAGGTGCTGAGTTGCTCCTGCAATTGACGCCCCAACTGGGTTGTATTCACAGGAGCGGCCAGCGCTACTCCTGGAAGGGACAGGGCGATCCCAGCGATCGCAAGCCAGCCTACTCTCATCCTACATCCGCTCCAGGACGGGAATTCCCAGCAGGGACAGCCCCAGCTTCAGGGTGCGAGCGGTCAAATGGCACAGGATCAGGCGAGAGGTCCGCAGAGGTTCCTCGGCTGAGAGCACTGGGCAGCGATCGTAGAACTGGTTAAACTTCTGACTCAATTCAAACAGGTATTGACAGAGGCGATTCGGCAGCAGATCGGCCTCCACTGTGGCAATCACCTCGTCCAATTGCAACAGGTGCTTAGCAAGAGCCAGTTCAGTTTCTTCCTGCAAAGACAGGCTCACCCCGGTTCCCAGGTGGCCAAAGTCCACCTCCCCCTTACGGCTGATCCCCTGAATTCGTACATAGGCATAGAGCATATAGGGAGCCGTATTCCCCTGCAGGGCCAGCATTTTGTCGTAACTGAAGATATAGTCGCTGGTTCGGTTCTGACTCAGGTCGGCATACTTGACTGCACTCAAGCCCACCACCTGGGCTGCCCTTGCTTTGAACGATTCTGATTCCACCCGTCCTTCTTCCCGCAAACGGGTTTCCAGATCAGCACGGGCTCGATCAATGGCCTCATCCAGCAACTCCTGCAATCGCACCGTGTCCCCCGATCGGGTCTTCAGCTTCTTGCCATCTTCTCCTTGCACTAAGCCAAATGGCACATGAACCAGCTCGACGGACTCTGGCACCCAACCCGCTCGCCGGGCCACCTGGAAAACCTGGGCAAAGTGATTGGCCTGTCCAGCATCGGTGACATAGATTAGACGATCGGCTTGCTCCTCAATGATTCGATGTCGAAGAGCAGCCAGGTCAGTGGTGGCGTAATTAAACCCCCCATCTGTTTTTTGAATAATCAGGGGCAGGGGATCCCCCTCCCGATTGGTAAAGCCTTCCAGGAAGACACATCGGGCACCCTGATCTTCCACCAATAGACCAGCCTCTTCCAGATCCGCAACTACTGCCGGGAGCAGGGGATTGTAAAAGGACTCCCCCCGCTCCGTCAGGCGGATATCCAGCAGATCGTAAATCACCTGAAACTCACGGCGGGACTGGTTACACAGCAGTTGCCAGGCGTGTCGGGCATCTTCAGCCCCTGACTGTAACCGAACAACTTCCTGGCGGGCCGTTTCCTGAAACGTTGCATCCTGATCAAACTGCTGCTTGGCCTTGCGGTAGAGCGTCACCAGATCCCCCAGATCCAGGGCATCCGCAGTCGTCAGGGCAGTTGGATAGGCTGCTCGCAGATAGGCAATTAGCATCCCAAACTGGGTGCCCCAGTCTCCCACATGGTTCAGGCGCAGGACCTCATGCCCCTGGAACTCCAGGATGCGGGCGATACTATCGCCAATGATGGTGGAACGCAGATGACCGACATGCATCTCCTTGGCAATATTCGGACTGGAAAAGTCCACCACGATCCGACGGGGTTTGGCCACGGGAGGAATTCCCAGTCGATCGTCTGCCTGCCGATCAACCAACTGGGTGACCAGGTACTCTGGCTTCAAGGTCAGATTGATGAACCCTGGCCCCGCAATCACGGGTGGCAGGCAGAAACTGCCCACATCCAGGTGTTGTACCAGTGCTTCTGCGATTGCCCGGGGGGGCTGACCCAGCTTTTTAGTCAGAGCCAGGGGCAGGTTGGACTGGAAATCACCAAATTTGGGATTACTGGCAGCCACCAGGATGGGATCAGTTCCAGCCAGATCTGGGCCAAAGGCAGCTATCAGGGCCTTTTCAAAGCTGGATTTAAGGTGTGCGATCGTGGAATTCATCGGGGCTATCAATTCAAAATGGGTGGATATCAAGGGTCTGATGACAGACCTTGCAATGCCTGTGGGGAAACGATTGGCTGGGATCATGGGTGATCCCATTGCTGCGATCTCTGTGGTTCAAGTATACCGACAAAAAAATCCCCCACCATGCGGTAGGGGACACCCTCAGGGAAATCTGTCTGTGGAATTTAGACCAGCCACTCCAGAACGGCTTCGGCCTTGGTATTGGTGTTCCGTTCCAGGGTTTCACGGGTGAACTTCATGTGGATGGAGCGGGTCTGCTCGCCATCTGCGGCCACTGCCATGATGGGGTAGTCAATCAGGCCATCCTGGAAGGACATCTGGAAGCGGAAGGTGCCATCGGGACTGAGTTGGATGGGCCGACCCCCGATCGTAACCGTTGCATCAGGCTCAGTGGCCCCGTAGACAATCAGTTCAGCATCGGCAATCAGCCAAAACTGGCGGGGACGAATCGGTGCTGCAGAGGCAGAGAAACCGACGCCCGACATGCCCACACCCGACATGGTCAGCCCAGAAACCGTGGGGATGGCCCACATGCCCACCCCTGAGGGGAAGACATAGGAGCTGATGGATTCGATCGGCACCTGTTGCATCGAACCGAACAGAGAACCGGCGATGCGCTGTGCTTCAGCCCCTTCAGCCAGACCAAAGATTTCATCATAAATGGGGTTGCTGGTTGTCGCCTGACCCAGTTTGAGACTGGGGGGAACCAGGGTGATGAAGGTCTTACCGCGCAGGTCTTCATCCCAGCCGATCGTCAGGAATTGATCTTCGATCCAATCAGAGGGATAGACAGGGGGGACGCGCACGCTGGCAGAGCGGGCCAACACCAACCAGCGACCATCCATGCAGCGGTAGCCGATGTCGATCACATAGTCCCGATCACTGACCGGAATGGGAATGTACCATTCACGGGCCAATTCATCACAGGGATATTCCTGCAGACTGTGAGGACTTTGGTAATCGAGGCTGATATCAGTGACATCGTAGATCCGCAGGGCCAGTTGTTGACCTCCCTGGCGACGCAGGTCCTGCTTGTGCTCGTTAGAGATATCCCAATAGGTGTAAGCCCATTGAGGATCGCGAGGCATGAGAACAATGCGGCTCTGGCCATAGCCTTCTGGTAGCCCTGGCAAATGCTCATCGACTGAAACCAACTGACCACCCGTTCGATCCTCTTGACCTAATTCAAACTTAGTTGCTTCCACTTCTTCCTGCGCCTCCAGCATGCGAGATTGAACACCTGTTAACCGACTCCGATCAATTTCCTGAATCCCGGCCAGCAGTTGCTCCTTGCGCATGCGGCTGTAACGGGAAATTCCGTACTCACTGGCAATCTTCCGAAGTTGCCTTAAGGTCATTTCCTCCAGCGGGGGACGTTCCTTAGCCATAACTGTGATCTCCAATTTTTGATGACTTATGATTCCTTTGGGATCACGGGGATCGTGATTTTTCTTCATATTGCAGGAAACATCAGACTGGATCAAGGGGGAGCAAGACCGAATTATGAGCAAATCTACCGATTTACAACCTGATCGGGGATCATTATGTCATGATTTTCTGACAAAAGACTGGTTTGGGGGATCAAATCCACACTGGCGGTCATGATTTTGAGCCTGTTTCCGGCACAATGGTGTAATCCTGAATGCTGTGCTTTCTTCCATGACCCGACAGAGCCATATCATCAGTACCGTTCTTGCCCCTGCGATCGGCTTGTGGTTGCGATCCCAGGCCGAGCAGATTGACAATTTGCAGGTCAACATTGAAGGGGGCGATCGACAGATTCTCTCCGGCTGCTTGCCGCAGGTTACTGTAGCGGCCTGCCCAGCGGTGTATCAGGGGCTGCATTTGAGCGATATCAAGATCTCTGCCAGTGGCATCCGGATTAACCTGGGCCAGATTCTTAAGGGGAAGCCCCTGCGTCTATTGGAACCCATTGCCGTGACTGCAGACCTGATGATTCGGGCGGAAGATTTGAATTTATCGCTCCAGGGGCCGCTGCTGGCCAATGCCATGGTGGAATTTCTGGCCCAGATGGTGCGGTCTGGGCAACTGGCAACTCAGGGGGCGATCGCCCCGGATGCCCTGCTCAATCTGAAAAATCTCCAGATTCAACTGCAGTCTGAGCAGTTGCAATTGCGTGGAGAACTGCTATCTGACCCTGCTCCTGCAACACCCGTGACGATTCAAATGGGGGTCCAGCGCATCAGTGAGCACGAATTAGAATTCAATCAACTCCGACTGGTGATGGCTGAGGCCGCCCCCGTGGAGTCAGGCAGTTTCCGCATCGATTTAGGGACAGATGTGAAGCTGGAAGAACTGACGCTGGCTCCTGATCATCTCACCTGTCGGGGCCTGTTGACGGTGAATCCGTAAGCAGTGGAAGGGCTGGTCCAGCATGCTTTCCCCTGGGCCTCGAAGGGTCTGATGGGTGGGGAGACTACTGAACTATCCAGAATCTGGGCAGAATCGGTAGCACCAGGGTAACGAAATAGTAGACCAGGGGAGCCGTGAAGACATAACTGTCTGCCCGATCGAGAATGCCACCATGGCCTGGGATCAACTGTCCGGAGTCTTTGATCCCGGCATCACGCTTCATCATGGATTCGGTCAGATCTCCTAAAAGGCTGGCAATGCCGATCAGTAACCCCAGGGCCACCCCACTCAGCGGCCAGCCTGACCACTGGAGAGACCAGGCCCCCAGAACCGCAACCACCACACTGGCTGTAACTCCAAAGACGGCCCCTTCCACCGTTTTCTTCGGACTGATGTCAGACAGTCGAGTACGGCCAAAAGCCTTGCCCACGATGTAAGCGCCAATATCCGCAGCCCAGATGCAGCCAAAGGCCAGCAAGGTACAGGTTAATCCCTGGGGCAAGGATTGTAGATCTGCCCAGCTATGGGGCCAATATCCCTGCAGGGGCAGGTTAGTTGTCTCAGCCGTCCCCAACGATCGCAAACGCACCCAGTAACTCGGCAGGTAACCGCAGTAGAACAGGCCCAGAATGGAAGCGGCAATATCAGCGATCGTGGCAAATTTGGGTTGAAAGAGGAGATAGAAGCAGATTAAGGAACCAGCAATGGGGACGACTGCATCAGCCAGTTCCAGGGAGACTGTAGAAATGATCAGCAAGATTTGACTGGCCACCATGGTGGTTTTGGCGGCTGGGGCAATCCCTTTAGAGCGGGCCATTTGAAAGTATTCCAGCTCTCCGAGATAGACAATAATACTGAAACAGAGTGTGAAGTACCACCCTCCTAAGAGCGTCATTCCCAGGGCAAGGATGACTGCAACAATTCCGCTCAGGACACGAGGCAAGGGCATACAGGATTTAACTTAAAACAGATGACACAGAGCTAGATGGGCCATGCTCACCGTGGCCCTATCCCTATTCTGAAGGGCTATTCGGATCAGAGGGGAGAGTTTTAGATCATTAAGTACCCGGTGTAACGTTCCTTTGAGGCCCACCCTGATCGTTAAACCGTCTTACTTAACTTTATAAGGTTAATCGACGATTAAGAAGTTTAAGAAATGAATTCAGACCCTTTAGTGGATTTAGGAGTTGTTTCCCTGGGTGCTGGGGCTACAGTCACCCCTTGGGTAAGGATGGGGCATGGCATTAATCCAGCTTTTCGCCACTGAGGACAAAAATCGGGTCTGTAGCGGCAAAAACCTGATGGTTCCCCCGTCGTTCCAGGCGATTCATCCCTGATTGGACAATCTCAATATTCCGGACCTGCAGTTCGGCAAAACTCTCTGAAATGGTATACAACCCTTGTAAATTAGCGGCTGTCGTTACCAGTCGCCCCTGGGGTTGCAGGTATTGCCAGACTTCTTTCAAGATTTCTTTCATCGATCGTCCCCCTTCTAGGCAGACGCAATCCGGCTGGTCGGAGAGCTGACTGAGGCATTCTGGTGCACTGCCCTCAATCACGTCCACATTGCCCACCTGGAAGCGATCGCAGTTGCGCCGAATCAGATTGGCCACCTCTTCATCCCGCTCCACGGCAATGACTTTGCCCTGGGGACAGAGGAGGCCGACTTCGACGGGAATGGTTCCGGTTCCAGCTCCGATATCCCACAACACGGAATTGGGCTTGAGGCGAAGATGGGACAACAAAATGAGCCGGATCTCGCGCTGGCTGAGGGGAATTCCAGGTAACCGTTCAAACAACTCATCCGGAATTCCCGGTGTAATGTAAGGCCAGAGAGGCGATGGCATGGCTAAGGATAGGGATGAGGGCATCGGATGCTTTCATCCTATCGTCTCGAGGGATGCTCCGATCTGCAGGGTGCGTCAATTACTGTTTCACGACCACCAGGGTTGCCAGGGTTGAATCCGCACAGCCCGTGATCTGACCACCAGCCGCCTGGATTGCCCGGAGAGCAGCAATGACCTCGAGACGGATGGGTTCGCCGGGGAGGAGAAGGGGAATGCCCGGTGGATAGGGGCAGATCAGCTCGGCACTGATTCGATCGATCGCCTGGGCTACAGGAACGATTTCCGTTGGTGCGAAGTACGCATGACGGGGAGATAAGACGGGCGTGGAAAGGTCGAAGCTCAAAGTTGACTGGTCCCAGTTTTGGAGGTTGGAGGTTGGAGGTTGGATAGGGAACTGCTCTGCTAAAGTTCTCAATCCCTGAACTAAGCGATCGATATCTGGCTCTGTATTCCCCAGACTGATGATGAAGGTCAGATGGCGGTAGGACGGGAATTCCGCCGTCACACCCAAGTCCCTGTCGAGAATTTCGTCCGCCGCAAAACCCGTTAATCCCAGTCCCGCCACGGTCACGGTCAGACGGGTGCGATCGAGGGCATGGAAACCGGGATGGCTCCCCACCTGATCGGAACCGAGAACCGTCAAGCCGGGAATGGTGCTGATCTGCTGGCGGGCTCGATCGGCCAGGGCCAGGGTATGGGCCATCCACTCCTGACCCTGCAGGGCCATCTGCTGGCGGGCTGTGTCCAGGGAGGCCAGCAACAGGTAACTGGGGCTAGTGGTTTGGACTAACCGCAGGGTCCGACTGATCCGATCTGGATCGATTCGTTGCCCACGCAGGTGCAACATGGCGGCCTGGGTCAGGGCCGAGAGAACCTTGTGGGTAGACTGCACCACCAGATCTGCTCCGGCGGCTAGGGCGGGGGTGGGTAGCTCCGGGTGGAAGGCAAAATGGGGACCGTGGGCTTCATCCACTAGCAGGGGAATCTCATGGGCGTGGGCTATTTGGGCGATCGCCGCCACATTGCCGCAGATCCCGTGATACGTGGGAGACACCAACAGCACAGCTCGGATCTGGGGAGACTGCTCCAGGGCAGTGGCGACCCTGGCCGGAGAGAGGCTGCAGAGGAGATCTTGTTGGGGGTCGTAGTCGGGCTGGACAAAGACTGGCACGGCCCCCGAGAGAATCAGACCCGCGATCGCCGATTGGTGGACATTGCGGGGCAGGAGAATCCTGTCTCCCGGACTGCAGGTAGCCAGAATCATGGCGATCACCCCTGCCGTAGACCCATTGACTAGAAACCAGGTGTGATCGGCTCCAAAGGTTGCAGCCGCCAGATCCTGGGCCTCCCGGATCACCCCATCGGGTGCAGCCAGATTATCCAATCCGGGCAGTTCGGGCAGGTCAAGGCGACCGGGGGCTGACCCCAAAGCGGCCAGAAGACTGGGGGCCAGCCCCTGTCCCTGCTTGTGGCCAGGAGTGTAGAAAGGGGCTCGATCGAGGGCGGCCCGCTGAAGTAAGGCAGAGAGTAGGGGAGTCGTCTCCGGATGCATTAGGCTAGATAGAGGCAGGATAGATCAGGGGTGTTGCCTGTAACACCTGTCCGCATCCTAATGTACGAAGCCTAATTATTGTTGTATACACCTGTATCGTAGATGCTGAGAGCCGGTATTGTTGGACTGCCCAATGTGGGTAAATCGACGTTGTTTAATGCCCTGGTTGCGAATGCAAAAGCCCAGGCTGCAAATTTTCCTTTCTGTACGATCGAGCCTAACGTCGGTGTGGTGGCTGTGCCAGATGAGCGGCTGCAGGTACTGGCGAAGATTTCCGGTTCGGCTGAGATTGTGCCGACGCGGGTGGAGTTCGTGGACATTGCCGGACTGGTGAAGGGGGCTAGCCAGGGGGAGGGGCTGGGCAATCAGTTTCTGGCCAATATTCGCGAAGTGGATGCGATCGTTCACGTTGTCCGCTGTTTTGAGAACGACGATATCATCCATGTCTCCGGGGCCGTTGATCCGGTGCGAGATATTGAGGTGATCAACCTGGAACTGGCACTGTCGGACTTATTTCAGATTGAGCGTCGAATCGAGCGGACCCGCAAACAGGCTCGCACCAATAAAGAAGCCCAACTGGAACTGGAAGCACTGGAAAAATTGAGTGCTGTTTTGAATGAAGGCAAGCAGGCTCGCCAGGTAGACCTGAGCGAAGAAGAGGAATTAGCGGTTAAACAGTTAGGATTGTTGACGCGCAAGCCGATAATCTTTGCCGCCAATGTTCTGGAAGATGATCTGGCTATCGGGAATGCCTGGGTGGAACAGGTGCGGGAGGTGGCAACCCGTGAGGGGGCGCAGGTGGTGGTGGTTTCGGCCCAGGTCGAGTCAGAGCTGGTTGAGTTGCCAGAAGAAGAGCGGGCAGATTTTCTAGAGTCTCTAGGGGTGCAGGAAGGAGGGTTGAAATCCCTGATCCGCGCCACCTACGAACTGCTGGGCCTGCGAACCTACTTTACGACTGGCCCAAAGGAGACTCGGGCCTGGACGATTCAGGCAGGGATGCTGGCTCCCCAGGCTGCAGGTGTCATCCACACCGATTTTGAGCGTGGGTTTATCCGGGCGGAAACGGTAGCCTATCAGGATCTGGTCACTTGCGGGTCTATGACTGCTGCCAAGGAAAAGGGCCTGCTGCGGAGTGAGGGGAAGGAGTATCTGGTCCAGGAAGGGGATGTGCTCTTATTCCGGTTTAATGTCTAGCCGATCGCCAGAGGCGAATGGTCTTATCCTGACTGCAACTGGCGATCGTCGTCCCATCGAGACTGATGGCTACCCCATAAACGGCATCGTCATGGCCAGAGAGCACGGCCTGTTCCTGTCCCGTCTTCCCATCCCAGAGCTTGAGGGTTTTATCCCAACTGGCGCTGATCAGGACGCTGCCGTCTGGACTGAAAACCAGACCGGAAACTGTCCAGGAGTGGCCAGAAATGATCTGCACAGTTTCACCAGAACCCACATCCCATAATCTGATCTGATTGTCATCGCCAGCACTGGCGATCCGTTTGCCATCGGGACTGAAGGTGACAGCGCGCACGGCCCAGGTGTGTCCCGTCAGGGTGGTGATGGGGGTTCCTGATCGCCAATCCCACAGGCGCACGGTGCGGTCCTGGCTGCCACTGGCTAGCAAACTGCCGTCTGGGCTAAAGCTCACAGTCGTTATCCCCAGGCTATGGCCTAATAGGGGGATGACAGTGCTAGTTGGGAGATGCCAGAGGCGCAGGATTTTATCCATCCCCCCGATCGCCAGGGCTTGCCCATCTGGACTGAAGCTCAGGGTTTGAACAGCCGACGGAAATTCTCCCAGAATCCGATGGTTCTGCTGACTGACCCAATCCCACAGACGCACGGTGCGGTCCTGGCTGCCACTGGCCAGGATACCCTCGGAACTCCAGGCTAGGGCTTTGACAAAACCACTATGGCCCGTCAGACAGGTCCGCTGCTCAGCGGTTGACATGTCCCAAAGGCGTAGGGTTTTATCATCACTGCCACTGGCGATCGTGCTCCCATCTGGGCTGATCACCACCGTATTGATCGTGGCAAACAGGCCCCCATGACCCATCAGGGTCGCAACACAATTCCAGGTGGGAGCAGGGAGCAGGTCCTGGGACTGAGCCAAGGACTCCCCATCCCAAGCGACTTTCTGCTCCGATTTACCCACCAGTGCATAGTGATGCATCGTCTCAAGGACTTCTGGGGCTGATTGAAACCGCCGATGAAGATCCGGTTCCACCATGCGGTCCAAAATTCGACAAAGGTTATCTCGCATGGTCTCAGAAGCGGAATCGCTTTCCAGGGGACGGTAATACGATCTCCAGACCGATCGGCTTTCTCCTCCATCCATCAGATCAAAGGGTCGCAGATCTGTGAGCAAATGAATGCAGGTTAACCCCAGGCTGTAAAGATCGCTGGCAAATCCAGCCTGGCCCTGCAATTGTTCTGGAGCTGCATATTCTGGACTACCGAGCAAGGTGAAGGAGGGTACGGGGGAAAAGGGCAGGATAGGCTCAACACTATCCACCAGCATCAGGACAGGAGATCTTCCAGATGCATAGATGAGATTCGCGGGTTTAATGTCCCCATGGTAAAACTGTTGCTGGTGGATCAGCTCCAGGACGGGCAAGATGCTGTCGAGGACCTGGATGACCTGGGCAATGGTGAAGCTCCCCTCCTCCGCCAGCAGGGTTTCCAGACTGCGCCCTTTGATATATTCCCAAACACAACAAACTTGCGTTTCCGTGGCAAACCAGTCCAGCACTGTTGGGATTTGGGGATGGGTGCTGAAGTTTTGCAGATGGTGAATCCAGGACTCTACTGGGGGACGGCCTCGCAAAGGTAGGGCTTTGAGCACACAGGCGATCGGGGGAGAGTGCCGTTGATCCAGGGCCAGAAAGGTTTTCCCAGGGCTTCCCTGCCCTAAGGGCCGCACAATCTGATAGTGACTTTCCATAGTTTCATGCTAATGCACCGTAGAGGGGGATACACCCCAGAGGCACACAGTTCGCCAGGATGCTTGCCTCTCTGTATGTCTCCCCGTCTCTACGCTGCCTCCCCACCTCTACATCCCTTCGATCGTCACCATAGCTCCGGCGGCTTCCAATTGGCGACGATAATTCTCGACTTCAGTCTGAGAGAGATACTCGCCAATAATTTGCGGAGCGATGTTGGCCTCCATGACCAGATCCATGGCTGCCTGGAGGTCGATGCCAGTCAGGGTCTGAACCGCCTGGGCAATTTCCTGCCGATTGCCGCTGGGCGGTGTTGTCAGGAAAATCTGAAATTCAGAGATGGTCTGGATGGGTGGTGGGGCGGGCAAGGTCATGATGGGGGCCGGTGGCAGTTCAGAGATCTCAGATTGCTCGGGGGCGGGTGGGCGAGAAGCCGTTGGGAGGGGCTTTTTCACCTTGCTTTTGCCGTTGCCGGAGGGGGAAGATGGGGTGGATTGGTTCCAGAGTAACATCCCCATCAGGCCATCCAACAGTCCAGTGCCCTGGCTACCCCCACTGACGGCCACATCGGGGACAACCCGCACATTGCGATCGCCGACAATTTGCATCATCTGCAGGGCCGTGTAGCCCTGGTCGCCCAGAGCTTCCACACCAGCCCGGTAGGCATCAGCTTTGGCTTCCCCGGTCAGGCGAATGGCTTCGGCTTCCCCGGATGCCTGTTTCACCCGCGCATTGGCCTCCAGTTCAGCGATTTTCACCCCTTCTGTGGCGGTGACCATCTGGCCCTGAATGTCTGCCAGTGCTGTCTCCCGCACCAGTTCCTGCCGCTGGGTTTGGGCAATGCGCTGGGCTTCGTAGGTCTTCTGCTGTTCTTCCGCAATCTTGCGATCGGTCAGGGTCTGCATCAGTTCGGGAGGTGGGGTAATCCGGCCAATCAAGCTATCCACCGCCTGGACATCATAGGCCCGCAGAGCTGCCCGCACATATTCTGCAGCTTCCGCCTGCCGTTGACTGCGGGCGATCAAAAAGTCCAGGATCGTATATTCCTGGGCCGAATTCCGAAAATAGTTGCCGACGATCGGGCGCAGCACATGATCCACCACATTCTGCATCGACCCCAGACGGGAGATCACCTTGGGAGCATCCAGAGCCCCAATATGGATAATCTGGAACACTTCCAGATCAAAGGTAAAGCCATCAAAGGACAGGAGCTTTAGGGTCTCTAGCTTAGAATCGTAGCCATGCTCCCCACTGATCCGATGGGTGAAGTTAAGGACAATATTGGTGGTCGGCACCAGTTCGACCTTCATCACTTTGGTATTGAGGGGGTGTTTACCAGGATAGAGGGGCGTTACCCAGACTCCTTTATCCCCCGGATTGACCAGGCTGCCGTGGGTAAAGGACTCACCGGTGACATCGATATCAGACTTACCCACAAAGGAGATGACCACCCCGACATACCCGATCGGGACCTCCGTCATCGGCACCTGCTCCACATGGACAAACCAGGGATTCAAGTTCCAGGAACCGGATAGGATCACCTGTTCCTGTAAACCCCGCCGACCTCCGGCTTCAATGAACTTCTGGGTATTCTGGAAATTGTCGTGCCCCGGCACGGTGGAACCGGCAATCTCACCTGCTTCGATCGGTTGTCCATCCAGAGTTGTGGCAATCCCAACCGTATCCTGGTCTACGGTATAGACCCGCAGTTGATGGGGTTTCATCCCATGCTTGGCTGCATTCTCAGAGGTGATGACAGTAAACAAACCGGTATTGATTCGGTAAGTCCCTGTGGTGATAATTCCGAGTTGCCGACCCTTTTCGCCTCCCCGGGTGAGAAATTTGCGCCCATCCTGGAAGTTATCGCAGATCACCGCTTTACCCAGAATGCGCTCTGGTGGAATCGATGCCCCATCATTGGCTACTACCAGGCCAATCTCATCCTGGGGAATCACCACCACGGGTTCTCGTCGGACGGAATACTGCCAGGGCCAGTAACCCCAGTGCCAACCCGGAGCCAGAGTATCGGCCTGCAGCCCAGCCTCTTTCTCCAGGGCCACCAACCGCCCAGGGGGCAGATTGCGACTGGCGAATTTCTTAACCACAATCCCAACTTCCCGATCGCCCACGACCACCAGTCCAAATAGGAAGCCCAACTGGGGGGCAAAGATGAGCCCACCCCCAAGGATCACGATCGGAAAGACCCAGACTGGAATGGCCAGACCATCTACTTGAGCCAGATAAGGTTGGATCAGGGTTTGGGTTGGGTTGACCGCCACTGTAGCTGCCAGTGCCGGTTGTCTCTCAGGACGCAAGGAGAGTTCCATCCCCGGCTGAGCAGCCTCCGAACGGGCTTGAGTCTGAACCGGAACCGTCATCTCTGCCGCCAAAGCAAGAGAAACTGCCAGAGGCAAAGCTTTCAGCCAACCAGGCAAGCAAACCTTTGATGATTTTTTCATAGTTTTAGAAAATGAAATTCAGAGTAAGCGCAATTCACGAACTCATTTCTGGATACAAGAACAGTCCGCAGAGGCGAAGGATCAAGCCCCTACTCACGTTTGCTGCTCTTTTCATACTGCTAGTTGCAAGGCAAGTATGCAGACATTGCTTGGGTCAAAAAGTCCAGAATCTGACCAGAAACAACAAAGCTGCACTGAAAATTTCGAACACACATCTATTACGCTGCTGTCAACCTATCAGCCACAGTTTCAAGCTGTGCCGTTGTATTGGGATCACTATCCTGGGAATAGACGGCGTAATTGTTGCGTCTCCAGCTACAGGTAATTTCTGGGATGAATTCACTATAGCTCAGAGAAAAGGAGCCTGAGGGGTCGATCGGAGCCTCTCCATTGGACAGGATGCAGAGAGTAGCGCTGCGACTAAAGTTTACAAAAAGATAAGAATCATGAGACTTATCCCCCCATCAAAATACTTGCAAGCGGTGTCAACAAACGAGATGACGGCACCGCCAGCACAACAAGTTGGGCAAGTTGGGCAAGTTGGGCAAGTTGTGGGAACAGACGAAAGTGACGGGCTGCTTAGGATCGTGGATTTAATAACTCCGAAATTTTCAGCCCTCACCCCCAACCCCCAACCCCTCCCCCTCTCCTGCCGGGAGAGGGGGCAGGGGGGTGAGGGCAAGCAGAAGTTTATCGGTGTTATTTAATTCTCATTCCTAAGTTAAGCTGCGCCCAAGTTTATTCATGTTTCCATTGTACTAATTGCCTCTTTCACTTTGCAGCCTCTTAAACTGCCGGGTTAATAGCAGAGGTTGTCAACCGCCGCCACATAACTTCACCGTTAGACCACCTGTCCATCTCTTGAGATCTCTCCATACTCTCGGCCAGAAGCTGACCTTCTATGCCGCACCCAAAATCGAGGCTTGCTAACGGTCTGCCTAATCAGCCCCAAAACCAATGCTTTATCCATCCACTTCAACCTTTAACTCAGCAACAGGTAAGGATTGCATGATGGCAAGAGGTGGCTCCGAACTTGGCGTGAGGGTAAGAGGTTCTTCTACCATTTGATCGGCTGGATTAGTCAAGGGGCTGGGATACAACCATTTAGCAAAAAGCAGGGTCATCTTGGGCATCAGGAGATACGTCATCATCGGAACGGCGATCGCAGTCACAACCATGACACGCAATATCGTTGGCAGTAGGGACAATTGATTTTGAAGCACGATAGAAATTACTGTAATGAGTGGAAAAACAGTGACCCAGGTAACCAGTGCCATCTTGTAGCGCAAAGGAGGCACTATGGTAGCCTTTCCCGGCAGGGTGAACCAGGTTTCCAAGCCTGTCAAGACTTGAATCTCAGGTGGGCGATCGGTCAACGCGGCTGCTTGGGTGAACCACGTCTGGCGCTCTTCTGAGTTTTCCCAACGACGTAAATGACTGAGTCGATCGAACTTAAAAACAACACGATATTCTGGATCATCAGCGCTGGCTGGACGAAAAATGCTGCTGCCTAAGTACCCTGGAAACTGCCCGCAGGTGGCGGTTACTCCAGCCAAGAATGCCTCAAATTTAGCTTCACATCCAGGCTTTACTCGTCGTGAAATGACGACAGTGACAGGAGAATCTTGAGTGTTCCTGCTGATTTCAGACATGAGCGTAACTTGTGACTTTGGCTTGATCAGTGCTTCATCTACCCGCCATTACTCGCCATGAATTGGGGATGGGTTGCAGATAGGTTGAACCAATTTTAGAACACATTCTAAAACCTATCTACTTGGGTCGAATGCTCAACTTTACTCCCCTGAAAGTTTCGCGGTTTTAGCTCACACGGCCTAAGCATCCTATTGGAGTAGACTGACGAGAGATATGAGTCATTACCTGATTGCAGGGGCAGATCCTGAAGTCGTTTTCAATTTCCCGTTCATGAACATCGAATACCGTTACGACGCCAAGATCACTGTTGAGGCCGCCATTGACCTCTACAAACGTTCCACTCTTGGGGAGAGGCGGCCTATCGATCGCCCTGACATATTTGAGGGCATGCTCAACAATGCCAATCTCATCATTACTGCTTGGGATGGAGAGCGCTTGGTTGGGATCTCTCGTTCCCTCACCGACTTCACCTATGTGGCCTACCTTGCAGACCTTGCTGTTGACGCCGAGTATCAGCGTCGTGGCATTGGTAAGCGTCTCATCCAAGAAACCAAGCAAAGACTAGAGCGTGAGTGTATGGTCGTTCTGTTAGCGGCACCGATGGCTAATGAGTACTACCCGAGGATTGGTTTTGAACACAACCCTCGGGCATGGGTGCTTAGGGGTGGTTAACCTTATGGTGGCATGATCTGGGCTGAGAATCGCCAACCGAACGGCACTATGTTTGCGTTTCATCTGCCAGTATTACCGGTTCAATCATCTGGAGCGCCCTGAAATATCAGCTAACTCCTTTCCCACTCTTTGGAGCATCGCGAAGAACGGTTTCCGGTTTGACCGCCGGTTCAAGCACTCCGGCAGGGTATAAGCCCAGAAAGCGGCGGTGGGTAAGAGCCAGGGGAGGAGAAGATGGGCGGAGATGTAGAACTGCAGGCTGAGCAGGCCATACCCGATCGTTCCCCCACCAATGGCCCAGCACCAGACCTGGGGATTGGGAAAGCGACGCATCCCGTACACAGTGCCAGCACCCAGGAAGAGGGCAACGACGATCGCCCAGAGATCGGGAATTGGCACCACCAGGTTGCCGGTTAGATAATGCTGCACCAGATAGGCATGCAGTTGTCCTCCGGAAAAGCTGGTTTGCTGACTGGTGCGGAGCCAGTATTTGACACCAGCAGGTTGGGGCAGGGTATCCTGCCCCGCCCCCGCAACACCCGCTTCATCGTAATAGGGGACGATCAGGACCACCTGTGCTGGAATGCGATCACCCTGGGGAATGGCTGCCGGGTTCTTCAGCACCTGCCAGGCTGGAACGCGGGTGTAGATGCGATCGGGGGGGAGAGAGTAGTCAATGATTGGGTTCAGCCACATCTGACCGATGCCATAGGCAAAATTGGTGATCGGATGCAGTTGGGCCTGGGGTGGGAAAAAGCCGGAATGGGGGGTGCCCTGCTTCTGGAGGGTGCGATCGAGTTGCTCCCACAGGGTCGCCTCCGTCTGGGGTAGGGAGAGGGGATGGTCCCGATTCTGGAGTTGGCGGGTCAGGGCTAGAAGATAGGCGAAGGGCAGCCTCTGGGGATAGGACGCTGATTGGGCGTCTCCCTGACTGTAGGGGATATAGTAGGTGGCGGCATTGATATGGCCTTCCAGCATCCAGGTGGGGGCAGCAATTTCGCCCAGGGTGCTGAGCCAGCCCGGATTCATGTCATTCCGAACGGTGGGCAAAACTAACCAGGTGCGGTGGGGATGGCGTTGGGCGGCGGTTCGGAAAGCCTGGGCCAGACGACGATCGCCCTCGGCCCCATCCCGATCCTGGTGGGAACGATCCAGCAGGTAGTCAATTCCCAGAACTCTGGCATCCAGGGCCGTGAGCCGATCGACCAGAGTGGCCAGGTAACGCCGGTCCATGGGATTGGGGGTCGAAATTTTGGCTTCCCGGATCGAGTCGGCATCAATTTGGACCAGTAACACGGGCGGGGGATCTGTGGGGATTTGGCGGGTAACCTGGCGATAGGCAGCCTGAATCCCCGTGCGTTGATTCAGTAACTCTGCCTGTAAGCCCAGATTGCCACTGAGTAGGGTCAGGGCTGCCAGGCCGATCGCCGATCGGCGTCCCGGTAGACTCTGTTTCACGGTTTTCCAGAGACCCCTGCAGGGGATGCGAAACAGGGTGGCCTGGGGATGGCGAAACAGGGAGGGGATGAGATGGGCGGAGGGATAGGTGACATTCAGCCCAAGCTTGAGATGGTGACAGGCTCGTAAGAGGGCAGTATGGAGATCCTGATGGTCATCCAGACCCTGCAGCACCTGCGCCAGAAATTCCTGGGCCACCTGGTTATGGATGGGTTCTCGCATCACCACCACCTGACTCAAACCCAGCCCAATCAGAGCATCGGCAATACTGAGGCCACTGCAGGAATTGAAGAGGGCAAACTGGAGCCCCTGTTTCCTGGCCAGGGCCAAATCGGGGGCAATTTCCTGAATCAGAATCGACTCTCCGGGGGCGATCGCCAGTTCACCGCCCGTCAGGTCTGTTTCGTTGCTATGGCCAATGAAAAACAACCCATCCCAACCCTGAGGGTCAGTGATGGCAGTACGGATGGCCGTCATCAAGTCATGTCTCTTTTGCCCAGGCTGCCAACCCAGAAATGTGACGCCTCGCTTGAGTTTCATATCCTGGATCGCCTGCTTCTCGGCTTCAAAGTTCAACCCGGTCTCATCCCCCAGGATGACGAGCAGACGGGGATTTTGTCGCTGGACTTTGGGAGAGGCGTCCTGCGTGATGTTGGCTGCTGTCCGGGCGATCCGAATCATGCCGCTGGTGGTGCGAATTTCCCAGGCTTCCCAGGGGAGGCGAGCCAGATCGATCGAATTGCAGGACAGAAAAAGATCCAAAGGGGCGTTTGCCTCTCGATCTGCGGATTCGGCCAGAGTCCCTCGGATTTTGATCAGCTCCCCCCGATTCAGCCAGTCATGGAATTCGGACAGGAGTTTGGCCTCCGCTTCTGCCAGTTTGGATCGCCAGCCTGTAGGGGGCGGCGTCACCGAGCCACTCTCCACCGCCTTACCTCTGAGTTCCTTCTGGTAGAAATTCAGGTAGGTGCGTTGCCAGATCTGATAGGCGGTAGTGAGCACTATCGGATAGGTCATCTGAGCGGTTAGCCTCTGGCCTTCACCCCAGGTCAACTTAAAGAGACAACTTTGTTCTACCCGGTTAACTTCGAGCTGGTAGGGGAAGGCATACATAAGCAAGTAATATCAGCAGAACGACCTCCTTTATATGCTATCCCGAGGCTCTGGGGCTGGTTGAAACACGAAAGCGGGCAGGGTGAGGGCCATGCCGTTGAACAGGGCGATCGTGGCCGTAAATGGCTCTTCCTGGTTACCGATCAACCTGGCAAAGAGATAGGTTGGGTTCAAGGTCTCGTCCAGGGTCTGGTCTACCAGAATTTCGGTGGCATCTCTGATCTGGAGGGTAATCCCCGCAGGCAGAGGAACCGTTGTCTGGCTGCCTAAGATCAGGAGTAGACTCCATTCGGGGGTGCCAGTTCCTGATATCTGGGGCCAGGTGATGGCATAAAGCCGCAGGCCATGGCCTCCCAGCAGAAAGTCGTGATAGGCTCCCCGAGACTGGGGAAGCAAGGGGGAACCGCTGCGGCGCTCCAGTTCTAAAATCACGCCTGCCAGTTCATCAACTGGGGAGAGCATGGACGATCGCAAGGCTGGAACCAAATCTGGCAGTAGAATCCATTGGATCTGCTCCATCAATGCCTCCAGTTCATCCCGCAGCCAGAGGCCCACGTTGATCACCGGCTGCAGGAGGGGTTGCACCAGGAGATTGGCCACAGGCACCTGCGGCCCCGTGGTGTGGGGCAGGGGAATGGCTTTAGGGTCCAGGCAGCAGAGGTAGAGGAGCAGGCGATCGGGTCTGGCTTCAAACCAGGCCAGGGGCAGATTGTAAGTCTGTTCCAGGGTCGCTGTCAGGGCATGGGCCTGGCGCTTTTGTTGCAGGCGATCGTAGCGCAGGAAGCCCTGCACCTGGACCTGGCCCAGATCCTCCAGCACTTCCAGCAACACATAGAAGTGGGGGATATATTCAGGCCAGTCTACCGCCGGAACGGGAACCTCGATGATTTCCTCCATCAGACTGCCCAGGGCGATTAAGCCCAAGCGGAATGGACCCACCTGCACCCGTAGCATGCTGACTTCCTCAGCCTTCGGTAAGGAAAGGCAAGTGGTCTGATCGACCTCCAAGGGAAGGTCAGGTGCCTGCGTGTGAATCCACTGGGAAAAACCGGCCAGGGCCAGGGCGTTCAGGTAGACCTGCCACTGTTGCTGGGGCGAGGATAACTGGCGGCTGATTTGGCGAGCCCGATCGATCTCGGCGGCTTCCAGGAGCAGGGTTTCCGGTTGCAGGGCAGTGAAATCAAACATAGGGGCTGACCAGGTACATGGGACTTTCATAGCGCCTCCCGATGCTCTTTAAGATAGCAACATAAACTACGGGCAAAGTGACTCTGGAGGCATTGGCTTTGGGGGTGAGCGGCTTCCGCTTCGGCCTCCTGAATAACGGCCTGGATCAACTGATCCAGGGCTGCATCCACCTGCTGTAGCCGATCCGGCTGCAGGTTCAGCCCTGCCGTGGTCAGGAGGAACCTTGGCAGGTGCTGCAGCATGGTAAGCCGGACTGCATCTCGCAAGTCCTTCAGCTTGAGCAGTCGGGAGACCTCAAACTGTTGCTTTACCTGAATCAGGGGGGCAATCCGGCCCATGGCCAGCCCCTGACAGTGAAACAGCTCCAGTGCTTGCAGGAAATTGCGGGCTTTTTGGGCATCCTTCCGCTCCAGGGCTGCGACCCGCTGCTGGATGACCTGGGCGATCGCCCGCTCCAGGGTACTGTCGAACTCCCGGCGAAACAGCGCCAGGAACTCTGCCTGCTCCCGATCGTCCTCACTGAAGCGCGGATCGGTCAGTCCCTCTGAGACCCGATCGTCCAGGGCCAACTGGCGCACCTGACCTTTCCGGGCATGAATCCGGTATTCCCGTAACAGCTCAGCGATCTCTCGCAGTCGCTGCAAGACTGGTCGGGGAGACCAGCCTTGATCAGGGAGCAGGGCGACCATTCGTTGCAACTGCTCCTCCGTGGGTGGGGAGCAACGCCCCTGGCTCTTGCGCTGGAGGCGATCGTGACGGTAAATAGCATGATAGCTGGCCAAAATCTGGACATCCTGACGGATCAGGGTGGCTGGGAGGCGGTGGAACAGGGCGAAAATCCGTTCCAGTTGGCGGAGTTGGGTGTCATTAAGAATAGCCCAGTCACTGATCAGGTAGATGCCATGGGCTAACAGGAAGGTATTGAGTTCACTGCTGCGTCTAATCCGAAGACTGACCCAGGTGCTGAGGCTACTCTGTTGGGCATCAAAAGTCTGCAAAATATCATAGCCAGTGGGGACAAAAGTCTTCGGTTGATCCGTCGATGGCCCAGAGAATTCTGGAATATCATTGAGCACACAGGCCAGTAAATCATGACGGGTGAAGCCGTTAGTCCTCCCAAATTGATTATCCAGGTGGGTACAAACCTGAACAATCTGACCAGAAATGTAACATCTCAGGCTCAATGCGGCCAGACGCCGCCTTTCCATCGTTTCGGCAGGGGCTTTGTAAATCGTCAGCAGGTGTCGTTGCATCTGCTGATCTGAAGGGGAGACTTCCGGATTGCGATCGAGCCATTGTTCCTGACAGAAAGTTTTGACCAGAGGCAGCTCGGTGGTGAGATAGCCCCCGGCTGGGTTGATCCGGAAAAAGGTCCAGTAGGTGGATGCGATCGTCATAGGTGGGAACTCACATTCAGATACCTTGTGACTCTCTTGGATGGGTGAGGCTTGTCTGCTGGTATCTTATAGTTCTGAAGCCGATCCTCCTATGCAGGTGTTGGGTCATATAGGTAGGAAAAGCGATCGACGGCTGCCGGGGCCACAAGACCAGTCAGGAGTCAGCAAGTGGGCCAGCAGGGTGTTTAACCTCTCGCCCAGGCTCTGCCGGAGTGCCTAAGCAGACCCACCCCGGCGCTACGCGCCACCCCTCCCAAGAGGGGATTGTTGCCTATGAAACTGTAATGGGTCTAGATGTCAAGGATTGAAGGGGTGGAGAGGTTGCATGTAACCTCTCCACGCCACAAAATCTGTTTCTGTCCCCTTGCGGGGAATGGGTAATGAAACGTCCACCCCTGAGCAGCCCTGATTCTTTTGGACCCGTTCCCAGGCCGATCGCAAGTTCTCAAGACTCAGGCCGAAGAGAGGGGGAGTCTGCATGACCATCCTTCAGATGCGAAAATGCTCTCTGAAGACAATAATATGGTATGGGTAGGAGAAAGGTTGCTAGAATTCTCTGGATGGTGAGTTGTAGGCACCTATTAATTGCAGGATCTCAGAAGATCTTGATTCCCCAGCGATCGTAGGGGTGGGGGCAACCTGGAATCCTCATTCCTAAGAGCCTTGCAGGAGGTCCAGCAGTTCGGCTTCGGAAAGTTGGGGGATGCCCAGGGCCTCGGCTTTTTCGAGTTTGGACCCCGCATTCTCGCCCACTACCACATAACTGGTTTTGGCGCTGACTGAGCCTGTCACCTTGCCCCCTGCCTGCCGGATCAGATCCTCGGCTTCATCTCGCTTCAGGGTGGGGAGGGTGCCCGTGACCACGAAGGTTTTCCCGGCCAGAGGCTGGCTGGTTGGTGGTGCGATCGGCTTGGTCTCTCCTGCTAGCTGGAGTCCTGCGGCCTGGAGTCGCTGCATCAGCTCCTGGTTGGCGGGAACCCGGAACCACTCGAAGACAGCCTGGGCAATTTCGGGGCCAATGCCGTAGACGGCGGCGATCTGGTCGGCGGCGGCCTGGGCTAACTGGGCTGAGCTGGGGAACTGGTCCGCCAGGGTCTGGGCGTTGACGGTCCCCACATGGCGAATCCCCAGGCCGTAGAGAACCCGCGCCCAGGGCTGGGTTTTGGATTGGGCGATCGCGCCGACAATCTTCTCGGCGGATTTTTGGCCCATCCGCTCCAGGGTGAGCAGTCGCTCCACCGTCAGGTCGTACAGATCCGCCACCGATCGCACCAGGTTGCGGTCCACCAGTTGTTGCACCAGCTTTTCCCCTACCCCATTAATGTCCAGGGCATCCCGGCTGGCCCAGTGGATCAGGGAGCCGCGTAAAATTGCCGGACAGGAGGAATTGACGCAGCGGGTGACGGCTTCTCCCACAGGCTGGACCACAGGCTGACCGCACTCTGGGCAATGGGTGGGCATGGTGTAGGGGACAGCTCCGGCAGGGCGCAGCTCTGGCAGCACCCGCACCACCTCTGGGATGATCTCCCCGGCCTTGCGGACAATTACGGTATCGCCCAGATGCAGGTCCAGTTCAAGGATGCGATCGCGGTTGTGCAGGGTAGCCCGCGTCACGGTGGTTCCGGCTAACTGGACTGGCTTGAACTCGGCCACGGGGGTCAAAGCGCCGGTGCGCCCCACCTGCACCACAATCTGGTCGATTTGGGTGGGGGCTTCCTCTGCGGGATACTTGAAGGCGATCGCCCAGCGGGGGAATTTCTGGGTAAAGCCCAACCGTTCCTGCAGGGCCAGGGAATTGAGTTTGATCACCACCCCATCGGTCAGATAGGGCAGCTCCATCCGATCGGTGGACCAGCGATCGCAATAGGTCTGCACGGCTGCCAGGGAGGGGCACAAGACCCGGTTGGGATTGACGCGAAACCCCATGCGCACTAACAGATCCAGGGCTTCTTTCTGACTGTTCATCAGGGTATGGGCATTCTGATCCCGGCCCAGGTGCAGGGTGTAGGCAAAGAAATCCAGCTTGCGGCGGGCCACAATGCGGGAATCGAGCTGGCGCAGGGTGCCAGCGGCGGCATTGCGGGGATTGGCAAACAGGGCTTCCCCGGCCTGCGATCGTTCCTGGTTGATCTGGCGGAAGCTGTCCAGGGGGAGGAAGGCTTCTCCCCGGACTTCGACGATCGGGGGTGGATTCTCCAGGGCCAGCCGCAGGGGAATGGAGCGAATGGTCCGCAGATTCTGGGTGATCTCCTCTCCCATTTCCCCATCGCCCCTGGTTGCCCCGCGCACCAGCAGCCCCTGTTCGTAGGTGAGGGCGATCGCCGAGCCATCGATTTTCAATTCACAGATATATTCAGCAGCGGCATCGGGGGCCAGCCGCTGCCAGCGCTCCTGCCAGGTTTGCAGTTCCCCAGCGTTGAAAGCATTCTCCAGACTGTAGAGGGGAATGGCGTGGCGCACGGAGGTGAACTGGGTGGCCGGTCGATCGCCCACCCGTTGCGTGGGACTATCGGATGTAACCAACTCCGGATATTGCGCTTCCAGATCCTGCAATTGCCGGTAAAGCTGGTCATAGACCGCATCTTCCAGGATTGGGTCATCTAGCACATAGTAGTGATATCCGGCTTTCTGAACCAACTGGCGGAGATCCTGGACCTGCTTCCGGATCTCGGGTGTCACTGCTGCCACAGCGTCCTCTTCCTTTGCAATACATTTCAGATCTACTTTAGAGGATGTTGGAAAAACCCCCGAAATTCGTAGTAGCCCCTCCAGCCTAATTTGCTGGCTCCACGATCGCTGACATGCTTAGACTATCCGCACCGGGTGCGTAGGCATCCCGGCGAGATGTTCCGCTTCGGCCTTTTTGCGGAGGAGGTTTGGAGGACGCGCGGTGTCCTCCAACGGGGGTGCAGGGGGCTGGCCCCCTGCAAAACAAAACCAACATGACTGGGCGAAATCATTTGTTTTCGCTACAGTAATTTGAGCGTACTGCAACAGGCGATGAAAATCTGGGTTATCAGCTTTATTCTGCTGTTTGGCTTTGCCGAGTTCTTCCAGTGGGCCAGTCATGTCACCCTGCCCCTGCCCGTCTTTATTTTGGCAGGAGCCCTGTTGGCGATCGCCTCCAATGCCGACAAGCGATCGGGACTGCCTTTCCGGGCTCAACCAACCTCACCCGCTCCCAACCTCCCGGCTGAACCAGCAACGCCCCTGCCCCCACCCGCGCCCCCGCGCCGATCGATTTCCTTTCTGATTCGCAACCCGGAAGAGACTGACTGAAGGGCAGGCAATGATAAGAAGTCCCCACTGAACCCTCATTTTGGATGGCTATGACAATCACGATTGATCTTTTGTATAACGGGGCAAATCTCTTTGTCCTCCCCTTTTGGGCGCTCATGATTCTGCTACCGAACTGGGGGGTAACCCAACGGGTGATGCAATCCTATCTGCCGTTTGTGGCCCTGGCTGCCCTCTACCTCTATTGGTTTACTGGGGCGCTGAATGCGGAAACGGCCCAGGCTCTGGCCAATCCCCAATTGGCCGATATTGCCCGGTTTTTTAGCGAGAAAGAGGCGGCGGCGATCGGGTGGGTGCATTTCCTGGTCATGGATCTGTTTGTCGGGCGTTGGATCTACTGGGAAGGCCAGAAGACAGGGATCTGGACTGTCCATTCCCTCCTGTTCTGCCTGTTCGCCGGTCCTCTGGGGCTGCTCTCCCACATCCTCACCCACTGGATCGCTCAGCGCTTCTCCAAAACGGCTTCTGAAGTGGAAGCGGCCTAAACGGATTTGCTGCCTGCTCCTGCTGTGCCTACGCCCAGCAAGAGCACCAGGGTTCCTAGCAGGACCAAGGTTCCAGGGATTTCTCGAAAGATTAAAATGCCCAGAAGGCTGGCCCCGATCGGTTCAAACAGAATGGCGAGGGAAACTAGTGTGGGGGACAGCCAGCGCACCGCCCAGTTGATGCTGCTGTGGCCGATCAGTTGGGGAACCAGAGCCATTAAAAGGAGATAGAAGTAAACAATCGGCGGATAACCCGTGTAGCGGCTGCCCCACAACAGGGGGAGGGGCAGGAGCAGGAGGGCTGCCACACTGTAGGCAATCGCGCTGTAGTGGCTCAGGCTCAGTCCCTGCCGTTGGGCCTCGCGGCCTACTAAAAAGTAGAGGCTCACGGCCCAGGAGCCCACCAGGGCTAACCCATTGCCCAGGAGGGGCTGGGAAGCCCTACTGGGGACGCCCGTTTCTCCAAACCCAACGATCAGACTTCCGAGCAAGGCCAGAGCAATGCCCAAAATCGTCAGTCGGGTGGGTTTTTCCCCCCACCCGATCCAGGTGATCAGGGCCACCCAGACTGGATTGGTGGTGACCAGGGCCGTGGAGGCGACGATCGAGGTATAGGAGAGGGAGGTAATCCAGGTTGCGAAATGCAGTCCCAGTAGGAGTCCGGCGACGATCGCCAAAGGAATGGGAGTGAAACGCTGCCTGGGGACAGGGACGGCTGTGGCCCTGGCCTGGAAGGATTGGATGAGGACGATCGGCAGGATCATCAGAGCAGCCAGGCTGAGGCGGGATGCCGCGATCACCAGGCTGAAGCCCACCCCCTGCACCCCTGCGGCCCCGATCGCCAGACGGATCAGCACGGCGGACATCGAAACGGCCAGGATGCCACTCAGAAGGATGAGCCCAATCTGCCATCGGGTCGGGGGGGAATGGGAGGTCATAGGGGTGAAGCGTCTCTTCAGGAAAATTGGGTCAGTTCACTGGCGGTTACGCACCGTTGCTGATCGAGTTGCTGCAGGTGCCGTTTCTCTTTGTAATATTCGCTCTGGTAAAAAGCCTGTCGGCGTTGGGTTTCTGAGCGGGGAGACTCCTCCTCTGTCGCCGCCTCCCATGCCTGCAGGTCTGCTGCCAGGGGGTCCACCAGGCTGATGGGATCCGCCTCACCCTGATCCTGGGCCTCCTGGGCCTGGAAGTCCGACTGACTGGCCTCTTCCCACATACTCAACAGGTGGCGGCAGCGTTTTTCACACATGATGCGCTCCAGGCTGGCGGCGGCAGAACGAATCATCAGGGCAGGACGATGAATCTCTAGCTCGGTCTTTTCATCCAGTTGGAACAGGTGAATCACCTGTTTCAGAGAACTGGAGGCTTCAATGCAGCGATCGCGGAGGGCCATCATCAGGGTTTCGGCAGGGATGTTCTGCTCTTCCAATTCCAGAATCTGTCGCCAGAGGAACCGATGATGGGACAGGCCAAATTCCAGGTCACGGGAGGTCAGGGCCTCCCGGACGGCGGGGCGATCGTCCGGGCAGTGGAGGTAAATCCGCAACAATTGGGCCTCTGCGGATTCTCGTAGGGTGTAATCGGCGGAGCTTTCCCATTTTTGCGATCGTCCGTGCCAGCGCTGTCCCCGTACTTGCTGGCGCAGGTCTTCTTCCAGCCGCAGGGCAATGCGCCCATCCCCCTGGCTGAGTAACCCCGCGCACTGGTGGATATAGTGGGTCCGCAGGGTCGCATTGGGCAGGTTGCCCAGCAGTTTGACAATCTCCTGCACCCCCTGCTGGAACTGGTCCGCCTGTTTCAAGTCCCGCCCTGCCAGAGCCTGCTGAATTTGCCAGTCCAACCAGAGGGGGGCCTGGGAGAGGAGATCCCGATACTCTTCTGGGGGGTGACTGCGGAGAAACTCATCCGGATCTTTACCATCGGGAATGGTGAGGACACGCAGTTGCACCTGCCCCTGATAGGCCAGATTGGCGACTTCGCCGATCGCCCGATCGACGGCCTTGCTTCCGGCTGCATCCGCATCAAAATTGAAAACCACCTGTTTGGATTCGGTATAGCGGAGGAGTAGCTTCACCTGATTAGCTCCCAGAGCGGTTCCCAAAGAGGCCACGACATTGGAGATGCCATGGGCATGCAGGGAGATGGCATCAAAGTAGCCCTCCACGACCACCGCCTGATCTTGCTTGGCAATGGCGGATCGGGCCTTGTCGAGGGCAAACAGGGTTTTGCCTTTGTCGAACAGCTCGGTTTCGGGGGAGTTGAGGTATTTGGGCTGTTCCTCCCCCAGGGCTCGGCCCCCGAAGCCGATTACCCGCCCCTGCAGATCGTGGATCGGAATCATCAGGCGATCACGGAAGCGATCGTAATAACTGCCCCCTGACTTGCGGGGTAGAATCAGGCCCGCTTTTTCCGCCAGGTCTACTGGATAGTGTTTCTGCTCGACTAAATAGCCGTAGAGGGTCTCCCAACTGGCTGGAGCATAGCCTAACTGGAACTGCTGGATTGCCGCCGGATCCAATTTGCGGCTGACCAGCAAATATTCCAGGGCCTCTCTCCCTTGGGGTTGCTGGAGCGCATGCTCGTAGAACCGGGCCGTGAGGGAGAGAATCTCATGCAGTTGCTCTCGAATGGAGAGTTGCCGTTGCAGTTCTTGCCGTTGTTCGGGTTCCAGGGTTTTGATCTGGACCTGGTATCTGCGAGCCAGTTGGAGCACGACATCCGTGAAGGACTGGCGGTTCAACTCCATCAGGAACTTGAAGGCATTGCCCGCAGCCCCACAACTGAAACAATAATAAAACTGCTTGCTGGGGCTGACGCTAAAGCTAGGGGACTTATCGTCGTGGAAGGGACACAGACCCGTGAAGTCTTTTCCCTGCTTCCGTAAGACCACATGCTCGGAAACCACATCGACGATGTCAGCTTTCTCTTTGACTTCCTCGATCGTGTCCGGATGTAGACGAACTGTCGCCATAGAGTCCCTTATGACCTTCAGGTTCTCCTTATTTTACTGATTTTGGCTAGCCCCTATGCGGATGGATTTTGAACCAGAAGATGGCGCAGCGATGGCGCAGATCTTTCAAGGGCGTTGCTGAATAGAAGTATGATTTTCGTGCTTGAGCCTTATGCAGCCCTCACCCTAGCCCTCTCCCAAAGGAGAGGGAACAAGAGTTTTAGCTCCCTTCTCCTGCGGGAGAAGGGTTGGGGATGAGGGTAATTCATATTTGCATTCAGCAAAGCCGTTTCAAGATCTACGGATTAAAGATCTACGGACATCTCAGCCACGGCCTTCTCGGTTTGGAGAGGGTGGGATAAATTGATCCGACCATGGGGATTGGCGACCACTGCCGCGAACAGCGCTTCGTACTGATCCAGAGCTTTCGGACGGGCATAGTACTCTTCCGCATGGATCCGACCTTTCTTCCCTAGAAGCTCGGCCTTGGCTGGATTGGCATACAAATCCCGAATGGCTGCAGCCAAGGCTCCAGGATTTTCCGGGGGCACCAGGATGCCGCCCCCACTCCGTTCCACTGCTTTAGCCGCCGTGCCCTCCGCCGGAACTGAGGCGATGATGGGCCGACCACTGGCCAGCAAAACCTGGGTTTTTGAGGGCATGTTGAAGGAAATCACGTTATGGCGCTGGACAATGAGCCCAATGTCGGCGGCAGCCAACATCTCCGGCAACTTTTCCCTGGGGGCAAAAGGCAGCAACTTGACATTCTCTGTCTGGTAGCGATCGCAGTGACGCTGGAGCCGCTGTAAGGCCCCTGGCTCCCCGACAATCACGATCTCAATTTCCGAAATGTCTTTCAACCGGGCCGCCGCCTGAATGACTGTTTCCAGCCCCTGGGTCAGGGCAATATTCCCGGAATAAAGGACGACAAACTTACCCTGTAACCCGTGTTCTTCCCGAAACGAGTTATGTTCCTTGGGCAAGGGCCGAATGAAGTCGGTATCGACCCAATTAGGGATGCAAACAATCTTGTCCCCTGGGACATTTTTCCCCAGCAGGTTTTCCACAAAACCATCTGTAATGACACTGATGGTGTGGGCCATCCGATAGGCAAACTTCTCTAAAAATTCAAAGACCCGAATCATCAGCTTGTTTCGAATCAGCCCGACGTGAATGGCCGCTTCTGGTAGGATATCCTGCAGATTCACCACCACCGGGCAGGACCGGAACAGCCCCAATAGGGCTGCTGGAACCGATGCGGGCAGGGGAGGAGCCGTGAGCAGGATGACATCCGGTCGCCAGCCTCGCCAGGCCTGGACAAAACTGGTGGCAACGAAACTGGCATCCAGCATCAGCCGATCGAGCAAATTTGGTTTGGGACGAATCCAGACATAGCTGCGTTGGATCAGCACCCCATTCCGCTGCTCAGATAGGTAGAACTTACCGCGATAGTCTTCGTAAATCTGCCGTTGAGGGTAATTGGGCATCGCAGTCACGACGCGGACTTCATGCCCACGTTGCACTAATCCCTCAGCTAACTCCGTCATCAAGGGCGCAATGCCGATCGGCTCCGGATAGTAGTTATAGGAATAAATCAGAATTCTCATGAGGGCAAGTCATTCCAATCAGATGGCACCAAGCAGATGGCAGTTTACACAGACTAAGAACATAGCCTGACTAGCCGGTTTGATAACTGACTATTCATACCTTTTGTTAAATCAACATCTGGATATTCTGAACATCCAGATGTAAATCTTTACGTGCTCTTTATGTTTTGCTCCCTGTCTCTAACCTATCTTTACTGAAAAGTTAATCTTCAATCAAGAGGGATGCCCCTCTGTAAAGTCAGGAACGGTCCTGATTTTGCAAGGTGATTGCAGCCTCAATTTCCTCAACAGAAAGGGGCTGGACGTTCACTTTTATTGTGAAGCAGTCTTCAAGCGCTGCCGTTAAGGTTGTTACAACCTGGTGTAATAAGTTTTCCCAGGTAGCGGTCTGAGATAACAGGGGCAGAGGGGTGGGCTTCTGGCCAAATACCTGGGCCATCAGGACTGGATCCACTTGCAGGGCCATAGAGCCATGTTGTAGCACCGTATTCCCCTGGCGGAGTTGGGCACTGCCAATCAGTTTGGTGCCATCGGGGAGAACCAAGTCGGCCTGGGTAGCGGTGCCAAAACAGTGGGGATTGTGAATGTAGCCCCGTTTTGCTTCCCCATACTCCAGGGTCAGGCCCAGCGATCGCCAGCCCTGGATTAAAAACTCACAAATCTGTCGATAGGCTTGCACCCGATCAGGAACCAGACCGGAGGTAATGACCGCGTAGGTCAGATCTCCCTGGTGGAGGACAGCTCGTCCTCCTGTGGGCCGCCGCACTAGATCGATCGGAGATCCCTGCCAGACGAGTTGATTCCAATGTTCTGGCCATTGTTGTTGATGTCGCCCCAGGGAGATCGCCGGGGGAGCCCAGGTATAAAATCGGAGGGTTGGGGGATGGTGGCCCAGGGCATGCTGCCGAAACAACCAGTGATCCACAGCCATCTGGGTGCAGCCATCCGCCTCCAGGAGGGGAATAAAACGCCAAACTGGGGTCAATCTTAAGCGGCCCCAAATTCAGCCAATAAGGCTTCATCATTGTCGTCTGCGATCGTGGCCACCACTGTAATTGCCCGTGAGATTTCCCCCGGAGACAGTTCAGCGACGGTCCGGCTGGTCAGAACGACGATGGCCTGATTAAAAATGCCAAAGCGAGCTTCAAAGGTTTGATCCCAATTCATTTCCAACAGCTTCCGCAGGAGTTGGGGTTCATGCTTGACCGGCAAGGGCAGAATAGAAGACCAGACCGTCAGGGTGTCTTCATCGGTCTCCCCCGTAAACTGAACAAACACTTCCACACTGCCATATTTGAATTTCCAGAGATGGCCTGCATCTCCATGGCTGACCATGGCGGTGTTTTCGTGATCCAGGCTGGAAATGACCGTTTCTATCACGTCAATCATACTGGTCGCCGCTGCATCTTCAATCAGGTCGGTGACAAGGTCATCATGGGATCCCTTTTCAGATTCAGGCTGATAAGTCGTCATAGAGGGTGTTACTCGTTAAGGATGGAAAATTTCCTTCGGTACAAGCTTACCGCACGGATTGGGCCGTTGTCTTCTGCGTCAGGGGGCTACTCCTCATCAATAATGGCGGCCCGATCCAGCAGCAATAAATTACGTAATTGATCGGTATCCAGCTCTGTGAGCCAGTTTTCTCCAGTGCCGACAACCTGATCCGCCAGGGCCTTTTTGCTTTCGATCAGATCGTGAATCTTTTCCTCCAGGGTGCCAGTGACAACAAACTTATGCACCTGCACATTCCGGGTCTGACCAATCCGAAAGGCTCGATCGGTGGCCTGGTTCTCCACCGCCGGGTTCCACCAGCGATCGAAATGGAACACATGGTTGGCCCGGGTCAGATTCAGCCCGACACCGCCAGCTTTCAGGGAGAGTAGCAGGATTCTCGGTCCCTGAGGGTCATTCTGAAACCGATCGACAATATCCTCCCGCTGCTTTTTGGAAGTCGCACCATACAGATACAGAATCTCCTGGCCCAACTGTTCCTCCAGATGGGCTTTCAGCAATTTGCCCCATTCGGCAAACTGGGTAAAAATGAGCGCCCGATCCCCTTCTGCCAGGGCGACCTCCAGCATTTCTTCCAGCCGCTGGACTTTACCCGATCGCTGGCGGAAAGAAGACTGGTTCTGGGCCGCTTTTTTGCCCCCGGTTTCCTTTAAGAAGTGGGCCGGATGATTACAGATTTGTTTCAGCTTGGTCAGTAAGGCCAGAATCAGCCCATGCCGTTGAATCCCTTCGGCAGATTCAATATCCACCAGGGATTGATCAACGGCTTTTTGATAGAGGGACGCCTGTTCGGCAGTCAGGCTACAGAAGACAGCCATCTCCTGTTTCTCTGGCAGATCCTGGATGATTTCCCGATCGGTCTTCACTCGCCGCAAAATGAAGGGCTGGACCAGCGATCTCAGGGTTTTCAGGGAAGCGGTATCGCCATATTTTTCGATCGGAATCGCAAACCGACGCTGGAAAAAGTTGCGGGCTCCCAGATAACCCGGATTCAGGAAGTCCAGAATTGACCACAGTTCTGAGAGGCGATTCTCCACCGGAGTGCCGGTGAGGGCGATGCGGAATTGGGCCTGGATCTGGCGGACAGCCTGGGACTGTTTCGCCTCCGAGTTCTTGATATTCTGAGCCTCATCCAGAACAACCCCCTGCCAGGAAATTGTGGCCAGGTCTTTGATATCCCGTTGAATCAGGGCATAGCTGGTAATGATCAGCTCCTTTCCCTGAATAGCTTTGGTCAGATTTTTGCCCTTGGGCCGTTTATCCCCGTGATAGACCAGGGTTTTCAGGGAAGGGCCAAATTTCTTGACTTCCCGTTCCCAGTTCCCCAAGACCGAAGTTGGACAGACAAGCAACGTTGGCTGTTGTAACCCTCCCTGCTCTTGTAAGACCAGGAGGAAGGCAATCAGCTCGATCGTTTTACCCAATCCCATATCATCTGCCAGACAGGCCCCCAGCCCCCAGCGTTCCAGGAAAGCCAGCCAACCCACACCACGAGCCTGGTAAGGGCGTAAGGTGCCCTTGAAGGTGGGGGGCGGATCGATCGCCTGGATATTCTGATTGCCGGTGGTCAGGGTATTGATCAACTCCTCTAAGGCACCTGATGCCTCAAAGCTGACCACTGGCAGTTTCTCGATTAACTGGTTATCCCCCGTGCTGATCCGAAGGGCATCCTCCAGGGACAGAGACATTTGCTCCTTGCGGGCGACAAAAAAGTTCTGGGCCGCCCGCACATCCTGGGGACGGAGTTCTACCCACTCGCCATTGATCTCAACCAGGGGTGTGTTTAGGGTCACCAACCGATCGAACTCGGCTTTGGACAGGGTCTGCCCTCCGATCGACAATTCCCACTTAAAGTTCAGCAGGCTCTGTAAACCCAGACGCAGATCCTTCTTACTGGGTGTTTCTGCCCGAACTTTCAAGCCCAGACGGTTGGCCCAGCCCTCCTGTTGGGACAGGCTGGGGGGCAACACGACCCCAAAGCCGCTATCCTGTAGCCGCCAGGCCGTATTTTTGACAAATTCGTAGACCTGCAGGGGATGAAGCCGACAGTACTGGGGTCGCTGACTTTGCAGACTGGGCTCAATCAGGGGATACAGGCGAGAGGCCAGCCCCAACCCAGCCAGGAAGGTTTCCTGGGGCCGCTCGATTGTTCGTCCCAGATAGGTCAATCGCTCCCCAGCGAAGTTCCAGATTGTGCGGGCATCGATTAAAAACTCGGGGTCATCGGCAGCCTGCAAGAAGTACTCCAGGGTCCATTCCACTTGCCCAGGTTGGGGGGGATGCAGGTAGAAACAGGTACAAAAAGAACTCTGGCCAGACAGGTACCGTTGAATCGGGGCAGTCCAGGTATTGAGCAGGGTTTCCAATCGTTCTACCAGGGAGGTCTCGATCGTCAGGGTGGTGGGCTTTGATCCCAGGGACTGCAGCCAGGGTTCCAGTGCCTGTTCGCTGCGCCGACTGGTGGGCAGGGTGAGCGGACCCACCAGGGTTCTGACCCTGGCATCGATGGTCCAGGCCAGAAACGATCGGAGCAGATCCTCAGGTTCACTGGGCAGAGGAATGGATAGGGAGGTGTGAGCGGGGTCTTCCTGTCCTTCTGGCCCATCAGCTTCCTGCCCTTGCCGATACAAACGCCCAACAGTAGGCATTTGATGGATAAATCGACTTAGGCGAGCCTGATCAGTGGCACTGTCGAGCAGGGGTTGCCAGCGGGCAAGGGCATTCTCGGCCTGCCGTTCCAGCCCAGGGAGGAATTTCGATCGGGCCATAAGATCCAGGCTCCAGCGACCGACATGAGACCAAAAACGCAGATCGGGACCAACAAAAGAGTCCCCCGCATCCACTGAGCTTAAGGGTAGCGCCTGCAAAAAACGAACAGCAGTCAGGGGTTCCAGGCAGATGCCCTCGACCCGCCAGGGCTGCAGCAAAATTTCATCCCAGAGATCTGGGTCCAAGGCTTCTCGCGACACCGCTGAATGCTGGGGCATGATCAGGGTGGCCTTGAACCCGGTCGGAACTACAACAATTTGAGACTTGATCAGGGAATCCAGATCTGGAAGTTGGGGTAGACTGCCTCGTTCCTGGAGAGATTGGAGAAACGGAATCAACTCTATTCTGGGCAGAGCCAGAGGATGGGGAGGGATCTGATGCAAGTGGCTGCCATCCATCGCTGAAGTTCTGCGCCATGCCTCTGCCCAGATGAATAGGTAGCCTTGAACCAGCCAATTACCATGTAAGATTGCCATGCGAACCAGAAATGATGTTAATCAGCAGGGAAATTTGGGTCTCAATAGAATTTTCTGGATTAAAAACCAGATTGGTTAAGCATCAGTCTTAGCCTTCTGAATCAGTCCTCCGCAGGGGGCTCTATCTGCAACTTTTCTAAATTTGCATGATTGAGAGGGGCTGGACTTGAAGTGTTTTGTCTTTCGCTCATCCCTAATCTAACTAAAGATGCCAAACCAGGCAGCAGGGGTATGAGATGCGTGGTCCATTAAAAAATTCCTAACAATATTTCTCGCCTTTTATCTATCGCCACTGTGATAGCTCACGGCATTTCTAAATGGGCTGACTGTGACCCAGGGAGTTTTCTTGAAAGCATGAAATTTAGAGATGATTGCGATCGAACCCAGTTTCCCACTTCCCAGTTCCTTTTATGTTGTAAAGCGAATCAGTAACATATTGATCAACTTTTATACATTTCTTTTTCTCAATTGATACGATAGACAATTCTTTCATTTCAAACCCTTCTAATCAAGGTTTGGTCCCTATCTCTATAATCTTGACAGAGCCTTCAACCCGGGTTTTTGAGGGCAGTATAAGTTTATCAGTGCTAGGATTTCCACAGAAGAAAGAATAAATAGGTAAAGAAGGATCGCTACATGACAGAGATGGAAAAGTCGATATCCTTTGACGGACGGGATATCCGGCTTACAGTTGGCGTATTTGCTCCTCAAGCTGGAGGGTCCGTTTTAATTCAGTCAGGAGATACGGCAGTCCTGGTTACGGCAACCCGTGCGACAGCCCGCGAAGGAATAGATTTTTTACCCCTGACTGTGGACTATGAAGAGCGGCTCTATGCAGCCGGTCGAATTCCAGGTGGGTTCCTGCGTCGTGAAGGTCGTCCTCCGGAAAAGGCCATTCTAACGGGGCGCTTGGTCGATCGTCCCCTGCGTCCGCTCTTTCCAGGCTGGTTACGAGATGATATCCATGTAGTAGCTACGACCTTCTCCATGGATGAGAAAGTTCCCCCAGATGTCCTGGCTGTGACAGGTGCTTCGATCGCGGTGCTCCTGGCTAAAATCCCCTTCAATGGCCCGATGGCTGCCGTACGAGTCGGTTTGGTGGGGGATGATTTTGTCATTAACCCGACCTATCACGAGATTGAAGCGGGTGATCTGGACTTGGTAGTGGCTGGAACCCCAGATGGGGTCGTGATGGTGGAGGCTGGTGCCAACCAACTGCCGGAACAGGATGTGATTGAAGCCATTGATTTTGGGTATGAAGCTGTTCTGGATCTGATCCAGGCCCAGCGGGAACTGCTGGCCCAGTTGGGCATTGAGATGGTGCAGGAAGATGCTCCGGTTGTAGAGACTACCCTGGAGACTTTTATCGCTGATCGGGCAGTGGCTCCGATTAAGGAAATTCTGGGTCGATTTGAACCGGATAAGACGGTGCGGGATGCGGCTCTGGATGAGGTAAAAGCTGCGATCGCAATGGAGATTGCAGCCCTACCCGAGGACGATACGGTGCGAGTGGCTGCGGCTGCTGATTCCAAAGCGCTAGACAATACCTTCAAAGGGTTGACGAAGAAGTTGATGCGGAAACAGGTGGTTGAGGATGGGGTCCGGGTGGATGGCCGCAAACTCAATGAGGTTCGACCCATTTCCTGTCGGGCAAGTGTATTGCCCCAACGGGTCCATGGCAGTGCGCTGTTCAATCGGGGGTTAACCCAGGTGATGTCTGCAGCCACTCTGGGCACTCCAGGGGATGCCCAGGAGATGGATGATTTGCATCCGGACGAGCAGAAGCGCTATATGCACCACTACAATTTCCCCCCCTTCTCAGTTGGGGAAGCTCGCCCCATGCGATCGCCCGGACGCCGGGAAATTGGTCACGGTGCTCTGGCAGAACGGGCACTAGCCCCCGTTTTACCTGAACAAGGAACCTTTCCTTATGTGATTCGGGTGGTGTCAGAAGTGCTATCTTCCAATGGCTCGACCTCTATGGGGTCGGTGTGCGGTTCCACCCTGGCCCTGATGGATGCCGGGGTCCCTCTGAAAAAGCCTGTGAGTGGTGCGGCGATGGGCCTGATTAAGGAAGGCGAAGAAATTCGGGTCTTAACGGATATCCAGGGGATTGAAGATTTCCTCGGGGATATGGACTTCAAAGTGGCCGGTACCGACAGTGGCATTACGGCGCTGCAACTGGATATGAAGTTGACTGGCTTACCGATCGCGGTCATTGCTCAGGCGATTCATGAGGCAAAACCTGCCCGCATGCATATCCTGGAGAAGATGATGGCGGTGATTGACAAACCCCGGAATGACCTCTCTCCTTATGCCCCTCGACTGCTGACGATCAAGATCGATCCAGACCTGATTGGGATGGTGATTGGACCCGGTGGCAAGATGATTAAAAGCATCACAGAGGAAACCGGAGCCAAGATTGACATCGAGGATGATGGCACCGTTACCATCTCAGCCGTGGATGGGGAAAAAGCCAAGCGGGCTCGCAGTATTATCCAGGGCATGACCCGCAAATTGAATGCAGGGGATGTCTATGCTGGTCGGGTCACGCGGGTGATTCCGATCGGGGCTTTTGTTGAGTTTCTGCCCGGTAAGGAAGGGATGATTCATATCTCCCAACTGGCCGAACATCGGGTGGGCAAGGTAGAGGATGAGGTCTCGATCGGCGATGAAGTGATCGTTAAAGTTCGGGAGATTGATAACCGGGGCCGCATCAACTTGACCCGCCTGGGGATTCACCCAGACGAGGCAGCGGCGGCCCGTGAGGCGGCAGAGGCTAACCGGTAAATACTTCCCCACACCCCCGTCCGTAGAGGCGCGATTAATCGCGCCTCTACGGACGGCATCGGTTCGAGGCATCAGGGGATGGGCAACAATATTGATTGGCCTGGGTGACCAAACGGGGCTCCCGATTGGTGGCCTGATTGAGCGCCTGCAGGGCCGTATAACCAGATTTGGCATCTCGTCGATCGGCAGCGATAATCAGATCGCGGCTGGCTCGGCTAGCATCGGCATACATTTGGGAAAACTGGGCCTGGAGATCCTTCAGGCGGGCATCCTGGAGTTTCAGGTTACGGAGTTCGCTGGCACTGGTTTCTAACTCAGCAGCAATTTCGGCCAGGCTGGAGCGATATTTGCCGGTGTTATTTTGCTGACTAAAGGTTTTGACCTGGTTTGCTACCCGATTCGTCACCCGGTTCAGTTTTTCACACTGTGATAGTTTACTCTCGCCGCAACCTGTCGCTAACAGACTCAAAGCGACAGCCAGGAAAATCACCCTATACCTGCGAGGGTAGGCCATGGCTTCATCCCATACCGAAACAATTACCCATTATGCATCATGGGCAGGCGACCTGGTGGGGGTGTCTTGCCCAGGGAAAGGGGAGATCGGCTGAGTTTTAATTGAAGATACTGCCGAAGAAGTCCACAGCTTCCTTCAGGGCTTCAATCAACCGGTCAATTTCTGCTTCAGTATTGTAGAAATACAGGCTGGCCCGTGCGGTCGATTGTGCCTCCAGATAGCGATGCAAGGGTTGGGTGCAGTGGTGTCCCGCGCGAATGGCGATACCGGCCTGATCCAGAATTGTAGACAGGTCATGGGGGTGAACCATGCCAGCGGTAAAGGCAGCCAGGGCTGCCCGCCCTTCTCCATGTTCGTTAGGGCGGGGGCCAAAGAGGGTTAACTCTGGGATATCTGCCAGCCGCTTGAATAGATAAGCCGTCAGTTCTGCCTCGTAGCTGTGAATCCGCTCCATACCGAGATTGGTCAGGTAATCTACGGCGGCTCCCAGGGCGATCGCTTCTGCAATGGCGGGGGTGCCAGCCTCAAACTTGTGGGGCAGGTCGGCGTAGGTGGCATGATCCAGAAACACATCCGCAATCATCTCACCGCCCCCCAGGAAGGGGGGCATGGCCCGCAACAGATCAAGCTGACCGTAGAGGAAGCCGATGCCGGTGGGGCCACACATTTTGTGGCCGGAGGCAACCAGCCAATCACAGTCCAGGGCTTGGACATCGATCGGCATGTGGGGCACACTCTGACAGGCGTCAATCAAAACTTTTGCCCCGTACTGGTGGGCGATCGCAGTAATTTCCTGGACTGGATTGATACAGCCCAGGGTATTCGAGACATGAACCACTGAAACCAGCTTGGTTTTGTTGGAGACCAGGGAGCGGAACTGGTCCAAATCAAATTCCTGGGTCGCGGTTAGGCCGACGAACTTAAGGACAGCACCTGTTCTCTGGGCCAGCATCTGCCAGGGAATGAGGTTACTGTGATGCTCCATGACTGAGAGAATAATTTCATCGCCTGCCTGTAACTGGCTGCCCCAGGAGTAGGCCACTAGATTGATCGCTTCACTGGCGTTACGGGTGTAGACAATTTCCTGGCGGGAGGCTGCATTCACAAAGGCTGCAATTTTGTCCCTGGCTCCCTCATAGGCATCTGTAGCTCGGGAACTGAGGGTGTGTACCCCCCGATGGACATTGGCGTTGTCCCACTCGTAGTAGTGGCGGAGGGCTTCCAGAACCACCAGAGGTTTCTGGGAGGTCGCTGCGTTGTCCAGGTAAACCAAGGGCTTACCGTTGATCTGCTGGTTCAGGATGGGGAAGTCGGAACGGACTTCAGCCGCGAGGGTTTTAGGTTGGGCGATAACCATAGGGAGAAATTAGGAGGAATGGTCTCGGACAAACTGGGAGAGTTCGGCTTGTAGGGTGGCAACGGGAATCTGCTGGATGACTTCAGAGGCAAACCCATAAATCAAGAGCTTTTGAGCCGTAGGTTGGTCGATCCCGCGACTTAGCAGGTAGAAAACTTCCCCTGCTTCCAACTGGCTGACGGCTGCACCATGGGCACACTTGACATTGTCAGCCACAATTTCAAGCTGGGGTTTGGTATCTACTCTGGCTTTTGGCGAAAGTAACAACGTTCGACTGACTTGGCCAGCATCGGTGAGTTGGGCGGCTTTCGGCACAAAGACCCGGCCATTAAAGATGGCATGGGCTCGATCGCCCACAATACATTTGTGGACCTGGCGACTCCGACCCTGGGGCTTGCTATAAATAATCTCACTGTGGGTATCGGCCACCTGCTCACCCGAAATCAGGGTCAGACCATTGAGGATGGTTTCAGTCTGTTCGCCAGTCTGATAGATCTCCAGATTATGGCGAGACAGGTGGGCTCCCAAACTAACTGCTGTGCCCGTGAAATGACTGTCTCGTTCCTGCGTCACCACCGTTTTGCCGATGTGAAAGCTGGTTGTTCCTTCCCGCTGGAGGCGCGTATGGTTGACCCGCGCCATGGCCCCAACCCAGAGCTCTGTAACCGGGTTGGTCAGGGCGGGGGCCGGCCCAAAACTACGATAGTCTTCCACGATCGTCACCTGGCTGCCTGCTTCGGCTACCACGAAGCAGCGGGGATGGGTCAGGGTGGGGGCAGGAGCACTGATGCTCAAGAACAACAGCTCGATCGGGAAACTGACCGTTTGGGCTTTGGGAATCCAGACGATGGCCACATCGGTGAAACTGGCCGTATTTAAAGCGGTAAAGACTTCTCCCCTCCCTGGTTGTTGGCCCAGGTGCTCGACCACACGGGCCTGCAAGGCTCCAGCGGTGGCCAAGTTGCCGACGAACAGGCCAGCGGGTAAATCCGGAACTGTAGACAAATGAGCCGCATAGTTTCCGTTGACAAACACCAGCCGACAGGGGTTCTGGGTCGCCGGGAGGGATTCCAGCCGTGGGGTGGTTGGGGTTGTGAAGCTGATTTGGAGCAGGGAGGATAGATCTGTGAACCGCCAGGCTTCTTCTCGACTGGATGGGATGGCCAAATCCTGAATCTGGGTAGCGGCACTCTGGCGCAACTGCTGCAGGGCTGCGATCGTCGCAGGAGCAAAGCCCTGATGGTCAAACTCCCGCCGCTCCTGAAGTAATGCGGCCAAATAGGCTTGCCGATCGACAAAACCATTGGCTTGCAGGGCGGGTTCTGGTACAACCTGAATCGTCATCGGGCTACCACCTCGGCTTCCTCTTCCCTGACCCAATCATAACCCCGCTCTTCCAGCTCCAGAGCCAGTTCTTTGCCGCCGGTGGTGACAATCCGGCCCCCTTCCATCACATGAACATAGTCGGGGATGATGTAGTCCAGCAGACGCTGATAGTGGGTGATCACCAGCATGGCATTTTCAGCATTGGCCAGTTGATTCACACCACCAGCAACAATCCGGAGGGCATCAATGTCGAGGCCAGAATCTGTTTCATCCAGGATGGCCAGTTTTGGTTCCAGGAGGGCCATCTGCAGAATTTCATTGCGCTTCTTTTCCCCACCGGAAAAGCCTTCATTCACACTGCGACTGAGAAAGCTAGGGTCCATTTTGACCACATCAAGGCGCTGTTGCACCAATTCGTCAAAGTCGAAGGCATCCAGTTCTTCCAGGCCCTGGTGTTTGCGTTTGGAGTTGTAAGCGACTCGCAGGAAATCCAGGTTGCTCACCCCAGGAATTTCGATCGGATACTGAAAGGCCAGGAATATGCCCGCTCGAGCCCGCTCTTCCGGCTCCAGTTCCAGCAGGTTCTGCCCCTGGAACAGCACCTCACCGCCTGTGACCTGGTATTCCGGATGACCTGCCAGAACTTTGGAAAAGGTACTTTTGCCAGAGCCATTCGGCCCCATAATGGCGTGGATCTCACCCGCTTTGAGCTCCAGATTCAGACCCTTGAGAATCTGAGTGCCCTCGACATCCGCTGTCAGGTTCCGCACGGAAAGAATCACTTCACTGTTCTCGTTAATCACGCATTACCTCTTAACTGCTCAAGCATCTGGGTAGAACTCACCCTGGCAAAATTCTGAACGGCGACTGGCTAACCGACGCTGCCCTCAAGTTTCAGGCTCAGGAGACGATCGGCTTCCACGGCAAATTCCATCGGCAACTGATTAAACACATCCTTGCAGAAGCCGCTAATGATCATAGAAATCGCGTCTTCAGCAGAGATGCCCCGTTGCTGGAAGTAAAAAAGCTGATCTTCCCCAATTTTGGAAGTCGAGGCTTCATGCTCCACCTTGCCGGTATTGTTTTGGACCTGGATATAGGGGAAGGTGTTGGCCTGGGCATTGTCACCAATCAGCATGGAGTCGCACTGGGAGTAGTTACGGGCTCCTGTTGCTTTGGGACCAATTTTGACCAGCCCTCGATAGCTGTTCTGGGATTTACCCGCAGAAATGCCCTTGGAAATAATGGTGCTGCGGGTGTTCTTGCCCACATGAACCATTTTGGTACCCGTATCAGCCTGCTGGTAATGGTTGGTTAGGGCCACAGAGTAAAACTCACCGACAGCGTTATCGCCAACTAGGACACAACTGGGATATTTCCAGGTGATGGCCGAACCCGTTTCAACCTGGGTCCAGGAGATCTTGGAATTGACGCCAGCGCACAGGCCCCGCTTGGTGACAAAGTTATAGATGCCCCCTTTCCCTTCCGCATCTCCGGCATACCAGTTTTGGACGGTGGAGTATTTGATCTCCGCATTGTCCAGGGCGACCAGTTCGACAACAGCGGCATGGAGTTGGTTGGTATCAAACATCGGAGCCGTACAGCCTTCCAGGTAGCTGACGTGGCTACCTGCCTCGGCAATGATCAAAGTTCGCTCAAACTGCCCTGAGTCTCCGTTATTGATGCGGAAATAAGTAGACAGTTCCATCGGACAATGGACACCCTCTGGGATGTAGACGAAGGAGCCATCGCTAAACACGGCTGAGTTCAGGGCTGCATAGTAGTTATCTCCGATCGGCACCACGCTGCCCATGTACTTCTGGACCAGTTCGGGATAGTGTTGTAGGGCCTCAGAAATGGAGCAGAAGATAACGCCCTTTTCGGCTAATTTCTCTTTGAAGGTGGTGGCCACAGAGACACTATCAAAAATGGCATCCACGGCCACATTGGTCAGGCGCTTCTGTTCAGAGAGGGAAATCCCCAGCTTTTCAAAGGTCTCCAGAAGCTCAGGATCCACTTCATCCAGGCTCTTTTTCTTCTCCGTTTGCTTGGGGGCGGAGTAGTAGATAATGTCCTGGTAATCGATCGCCGGATATTTGACTTGGGGCCAGGTGGGCTCTTCCATCTTCAGCCACTGACGATAGGCTTTCAGACGGAACTCCAGCATGAACTCCGGCTCATTCTTCTTGGCGGAAATAAGCCGAATGATCTCTTCATTCAACCCTCTGGGAATGGTTTCGGATTCAATATTGGTGACGAATCCGTACTTGTAGGGCTGATTAACCAGCGATTTAACTGTTGCACTCATGGTCTTAAATCCTTACCCATTGGCCTGCCTACTGTATCCGGTTCCCCTAATACTGATTAGTAACCGCTCGCACCTCTTCCATGGAGATTTCCTGCTTGTCTCCAGCAAATTCGTTCTCTGAGGTGAGAAACAGCATGCAATGACATTCCTTCCGTTCTCGCATCGGGACGCAAGGACAATTCCAGAAGGCCGCTGCGACTTCGTCTTCCTTACTCTCATAATGGCGGCAGGGACAGAGGGGAGCCCCCAGGTCATCCTTGTGCTTGGCCAGGCCTTCGATAACAACGGCAGTCACACTGGGATCAATGCAGAAATAAGTCCCAGTGCGCTTAGCATAGGTTTCAGCAAAATTCCTCATGGCTTCGAGGCTTTTATCTGTGGCTTGCTGTGTAGTCGGGGATGCATTCATTAGAGTGGAAGACGATAGAAACTAAACGACGATAGAAACTAAACTGTATATAATTAAAACAACATTTTGGTTGCTTTAGATATTTTTTAGATTACTTTAGAAACATATAAGTTGTCAAAGTCAGCTAGGAATCTTGTGGACCCCATCCCTGGGTAGATTTTTGAAGACATAAGTTTTGGCAAGAGATTAGAAGCAAGTTGGAAGCAAGATGGTAACGACACAGCAACCCTCCACCAAGGAAGATATCCTGCGCTACCTGTTGCAAAGGGGTCAGGCCAAGGCCCAGGAGTTGGCCGAACATCTTCAGGTAACGCCTCAAGCGATCCGCCGTCACCTGAAAGATCTGGAAATTGAGGGGTTGGTTCTCCACCAGACGGTGCAAGTCGGGATGGGCCGCCCTCAATATGTGTATCAACTGAGTCGGGAAGGGCACGATCGCTTTCCCGCCCAATACGATGAATTTGCCGTTTCCCTATTAGAGACCCTCTCAGAGACGATCGGTCATGATCAGGTGAGTACTATCCTCCATAAACAGTGGCAGCGCAAGGCCGTTGATTATCGAGACAGTATGGGGTTGGGGCCTCTGGGAGAACGGATTGCCAAACTGGTTGAACTCCGCCAGGCAGAGGGATACATGGCCGAGTGGCATCAGCTAGAGCCAGAAGATAACGAGGAAAAACCGAATAGTCGTTTTATAGTTACGGAATACAATTGTGCCATTTCTCGGGTCGCACAATCCTACCCAACAATTTGCGATCATGAATTGGAACTGTTTAAAGCAGCTCTGCAAGATTGCATGGTGGAACGGACCCACTGGATTGTGAATGGCGAGCATCGATGTGGATATTTAATCAAGGCCCGGTAGTGCGTTCATGGAAGCCTCTCCCACCCAATTTCTGACCTTAGAAGAATCAGCCCAGGTCGATCGAGCCCTACTGGCCTCCCATGAAAAATTCCTGACCCGCCTCACCCTCTCTTCCTTAAAACTACTCAAACACATTGCCCAGGATCAGGGCGTCGCCGTAGAAGACCTGACCTCAGAGCAAGTGATTCACTGGTTTGAGCAAGATGGCAAAATTCGCCGAGAGCAAGGACCAGCCGCTGCTTTCCTGAAATGGTAACTTCTTATTTCTCTGTACCTTGGCGGTGAATTCCCCTCTCCCCCACCAGATGCCGACAAATCACCCCATAGCAATCTTGCACCGACGATCGCGCCCGCATCGCCTCTACCAGCGCCTCGTAGGCAGCCCAGTGCTCCTCAATCAGCGTGCGAGCCCTCAACTGAGCCCAGCGCTCCCGTTGTTGGGCTTCGGTTGCTGAATCTTTCAAGGCTTGACAGAGGAGTTGAAACTTCCGCCGATCGTCCCCTCCCCCTTCCGCATTCCCATCCATCAGGATTTCGGCTGCGATCCCCGCCATCCAGACAGTGCCGTACCGTTCCAGAATTAACGTCCTCTCCGATCGGGGGGCAACAGCACCATTTTGTTCCGGTTGCTGCGCCTGATCGTCCAGTTCTAGGGGTGTCGGATCAAACGATACTCCTCCCTGGCCCGGTTGTCCCTGGCGAAGAGCCTCCCAGGCATTTAAGGTATAGCCGGTGATCGGAATTTCCAGCAGGTAGGCGACGAGGAAGTGGCCTGCTTCGTGATGAACAATCCGATCTTCGTAGTCTGACCCACCAACGGTTCGGGTGAGCCAGTCCAGCAGCAAGTTGCTACTCTGGCCTTGTAAGCCCAGATTGTCTAGCGTTGCTAACCCCAATAGCGCCAAGATGATCCCGGCAGGGAGAAAAGGTGAAATCCCTAGCGGCGGCCCCAGGAGACTGGCGATCGTCAGGGTAAAAATGGCGATCGCAGTGACATTGAGCGCAGTTTGCTTCATCTAAAACTACTGAGACGATCGAGCTTTATAAAACGTTTCCAGACTGCTTTGATCCCCCACAAATCGCCAGTGCCAGGGTTCGTAGCTGACCCCCTGGCTGTTGTTTTTGGGGAAGGAGAGTTCAAATTGAAACTGAGCTGCATGGGCTTTTAACCACTGAAAAGCAGCCGTGTTCTCAAAGACAGGATTCAAGTCTGCGGCTGGGACATTGCCATCGCCAATATCCACCGCATAGCCCGTATGGTGTTCACTGTAACCGGGAGGAGCACTGACTTCAGCCCGCTTCTGAGCAGACTGATTACGCTCAGCTTTCACGTCAAAGAAGAGGTATTGTTGATCAGCCAGGGTGCGGAAGCCAGAAATAGGCATCAGAGAAACGCCGTCTGTTCGAGCTGCTGAGACCATAGCCTGAAACTTGGCAGCAGCCGATCGTCGCAATTTAATGCTGCCATCTGCCACAATGGGCCTGAGATCTTGCAAAGGGGCTTCCTGATAGGCGTAATGCCCCAAAAGGGTATCTGTATTTTTACTAGTCTCTGTCCCAGGACGATTGGTAGGACGATCAGAGCCTGGTTGCTGGTTAGCCGTATCAGTACTTTGTCTGCCGACAGATTGATAGGCAAACCAGATGCCATTGAGGAGGGCGATCGTGGCGACGCCTGCCAGCACCAGGAGCAACGGACCCTGCTTGAGGCGAACTTTAGAACTGCGAGTCTCCCCTTCCCGAATGGCCACTGGAATATCATCCGAGGCAGACATGGATGCCCTGACAGGTTTTCTCGGCAGGCCGGAGTTTTTCAAAGATCGGTTCCCGCTTGTAGATCGCAACATATCGATTGTAAACGAATGCGAAAACTGGAGCTAATCTATCAGCATCAGGGCAGATTTGCCCAGTCATTTTCCATCGCGGCTCAAAATAACCTGTGATTAACCTTTGCCTCACCTTGCTCGGAGGAGTTCTCAGTGGCCTGGTGTTGGGTCGCACATTGCCGAAAGTAGCCTCTCACTATCTGGGACAGTTCCTGTTTTGGGTGGGGGTTCCCGTCACGATCGTGGCCTTTACCCGTCGCGCAGAATTGTCCACCGCCCTCTGGATGGCCCCTGCCGCAGCCTGGATCGCCATTCTAATCGGAACCGGGATCACCTGGAGCTTGAAAAACAGGCCGACTTGGCCGCCATCCACCCAGGCCAGTTTTGTGCTGTCAGCCATGGTCGGTAACACAGGCTACCTGGGCTATCCAATCGCCCTTGCTCTGGCAGGTCCAGCATATTTTGCCTGGGCTCTCTTCTATGACATCCTGGGCACGATGCTGGGAGCCTATACCCTGGGCATTGTCATCGCAGCCTATTTTAGCCGCAGTCCCCATCATCAGGGCTGGCTGGTCCGAGCTTTGCTCCGAAACCCTGCCCTCTGGAGTTTTGGGATCGGCCTGTGGGCCCGGAACTGGAATTTACCACCCCTTGCCTCCCAGACCCTGCAGGGATTGGCCTGGGTTATGGTGCCTCTCTCACTGGTGCTGATTGGCATGCGGTTAGCACAGGTCTCTTCCTGGAAAAACTTCGATCGAGCCTTAATCAGTCTGGCAATCAAGATGCTCCTGGTTCCGGGCCTGATTGGGATAGGTCTGACCCTGGCTGGAATTCCGGAGATCCCGAAACTGATCATTGTGCTTCAAAGTGGCATGCCCCCTGCGTTTGCGACCCTAATCCTGGCTGAAGCATACAGACTGGATCTAGATTTAACCGTAACGGCCCTGACCGTTGGTTCCTTGGGACTGGTGATAACCCTCCCTCTCTGGCTGACCCTGTTGGGTGGATGGGGGTGACCCGTCAGCCATCCATTTGGCTCCTGCCTCCCATCCTACTCCCCGGCCCTGTGCTTACCCGACCCACTGAACATCATCTTCTTCCAGGGTTTCGCCTACAGGGGCTGCTTTTGGAGTGGGAAGTTCGCCCCAGGCAAGTTTACGCTCAGTCTTGGCTACCCCTATCCCTCTATTTTGGGCAGATGATGGTTGGGTTTCGGTGCCATCCCGTTTGGTACGTTGCTGATATCGATTGGCCATGCCAGTTGCACCCCCTGGCATGGGGGGAGAGGTTTCCTTAGCAGCGGCCTGTCGCTCTGGAACAACAATTTTCTGCATCAAGTACTCAACGGTTTGTTCCTTAACCCAGCCTCTTGCAACCAGGATTTCGCCAAAGCGCATGCCTGTAAAGTGTTGATCCTGAAGCGCAACTTCAATCTGCGCTGGAGTAATTAAACCAGCTTCAACCAGATATCCACCCAGCCGCTTGGCATTACCGGTGTGGGTATCGGTGCGAGTTTTTCTCTGATCGACTCCATGTTTCATCTTTACAGGACTCCAGGACAACAAAACAAACCCCAAACTAAACCGGAGACCCAACCGCAACTATCATCAGACTTGTCCTCAGACAAGTACTTGCTGTTAGCTTACAGAACTTCCAGCGTCAACGGGAAATCCACACTCTTCATATAAACTAGACTAATTTACCTGAATTTGCCCACTCTCTGCGGGATTTTCTTCACCTGCGCTTAACGGATACCATGGCTCTTCTCCAGATTGTTGTTGCTGGCGGCGGCGCTGCAGGGTTCTTTGGCGCGATCGCCGCTGCAATGGCTCATCCCCAGGCTCAGGTCACTTTGCTGGAGGCCAGTCGTCATCCACTGGCCAAAGTTCGTATTTCTGGTGGAGGCCGGTGTAACGTGACCCATGCCTGCTTTGATCCAGCCCTTCTGGTTCAGCACTATCCCAGAGGCGGAAAGGCGCTTCGGGGTCCTTTTAGTCGCTTCCAGCCTAAAGATACGGTGGCCTGGTTTGCAGCCCATGGGGTCAGGCTAAAAACTGAAGCAGATGGGCGCATGTTTCCAGTCACGGATAGTTCTGAGACGATCGTAGACTGTCTGATACAGGCGGCCCGAGAGGCAAACGTTGAGATTTATACCACAGCCCCCATTGTTGCCGTGACCAAATCGGGGCATCAGTTTCAACTCCAGTTACGGACGGGGGAAACCCTTCCTGCCGATCGCTTGCTTTTAGCGACGGGCAGTCATCCTACGGGTTATCAGATGGCGCGTAGCCTGGGGCATTCTTTGGAACCCCCAGTTCCTTCTTTATTTACCTTCAATGTCACCGATCCGCGATTGGAAGATCTGGCCGGGGTGTCTGTACCGTTGGTTAGGCTGCGACTGGAAACACCAGATGGGAATCGGCTGGAACAGCAGGGTCCCCTGCTGATAACCCATTGGGGGCTGAGTGGGCCAGCCGTGCTGAGGTTGTCTGCTTGGGGAGCCCGGATCTTGCATCAAGCCCGCTATCGGGCCAGCCTCCAGATCAATTGGGTACCCGAGATGACTCCGGAAGAGCTCCGCCAGGTCTTGGTGCAAACCAAAGGGGAGTCGCCTAAACGGACGATCGGGGCTATCTGTCCGATCCCGCTCCCTAAAAGACTCTGGCAGCGCCTGACCACAATGGTTGGGATCGCCGCAGAAACTCGCTGGGCTGACTTGTCAAATCAGGGGCTGAGGCAGTTGCTGCAGGAATTAACCCAGGGGAATTATGCCGTAGCCGGAAAAGGGGTGTTCAAGGAGGAATTTGTCACCTGTGGCGGGGTGAACCTGGCAGAAGTCAATTTCAAAACCATGGAAAGCCGATGCCAACCAGGGCTCTATTTTGCTGGGGAGGTGCTGGATGTGGATGGGGTCACAGGTGGATTTAACTTCCAGGCTGCCTGGACAACAGCCTGGATTGCCGGTCAGGCTATGGGTTCATCTTGACTTTTGGCTTTCTTGCCCTTGAGTAAGAAGGTGGTCATCATCCCTTTTCCCTTAACCTCGATCGTCCCTCGAGGCTCAAGCAGGTATTTGTCATACAGGTACTCGTAAGTGTCCACAGTCACCTGAATACTGCCAGCAATACCCTGGGATTCCATCCGACTGGCAACGTTGACCGTATCGCCCCAGAGGTCATAAATAAATTTCTTCAAGCCAATCACTCCTGCTACGACTGGCCCAGTATTGATGCCGATTCGCAGTTGAAAGGGACTACCATCAGGGCGTTTGAAGGTTCTGATTTGTTGCTGCATGGCCAGGGCCATATCCGCAACGGCTTCTGCATGGTCTGGGCGGGGATGGGAAAGCCCCCCAGCGGCCATGTAGGCATCTCCGATTGTTTTGATCTTTTCCAGACCGTGGAGTTCGCACAGCCCGTCAAAGGTGGAGAAAATTTGATTCAGTGTGTCTACCAGTTCTTTGGGAGACACAATCGCGGCAAGAGACGTAAAGTCCACAATGTCTGCAAAAAGCACGGTGACTTTGCCAAAGCTGTCGGCAATGCCGCTCCAGGCTGAACCGGTCTGAGGGATTACCTGGCGAGCGACTTTCAATCGCTCTGCGATTGGCTGGGGCAGAATGTTGAGCAGCAATTGTTCGGCTCGTCGCCGCTGCCGTCTTAATTCTTCCTCGGTTTGTCGCCGCTCGGTAATGTCGCTAACGGTCCCCTCATAGTAGAGAATAGCTCCGGCACTATTCTTGACCGATCGCACGTTCTCAGAAATCCAGATGATGCTGCCATCCTTGCGATAAACCTGAGATTCAAAGTTAGAGACGGAACCATACTGGCCCATGTAAGCAATAAATTCACTCCGCCGCTCTGGCTGGACATAAAGCTGCCGGGCAATGTCTGTGAGATTGGCGATCAAATCTTCTGGGGAGTCGTAACCGTAGATTTCGGAGAGGGCCTGGTTAGCACTGATGAACTGTCCGCTTGGTGTGGTTTGAAAGATTCCGTCTACGGCATTCTCAAAAATGCTCCGATACTTTTCCTCTGTTTGCTGGAGGGCGGCTTCGACTTGCTTGCGTGTAGCAATGTCATCGGCTAAATAGAGGACAAACTGGATCGGCTCCAAATTGAAGAATTGAATTGAGAGCAAAATGGACAGCCTTTCACCCGTTTTGGTGGCGATCTGGATGGCTTCTCTCTGAATCGGATGCTGAGCCTGTAGGGATTGAAGAATTCTGTGCTTGTCTTCCTGCTGTGCCCACAAATCCAGCTCAGCGATTCTGTGATCCACAACTTCTGCGGCAGCATACCCGGTAAGGGTCAAAAAACTCTGATTGACTTCCAGTAATTGTCCGTCGGGGAGACTCCCAATCAAAATCGGAGTGGGGTTGCCATCAAAAAGTTTGGCAACCTTCTCCTGTGATTGACACAACAAGCTTTCCAATCTCTTGCGTTCAGCGATCTCGGCTTGTAGCTGAGTAGCAATGGCCTCTAACTCTTCAGACATTTGATTAGACTAAAAACTTCAGGTCAAATGCTCTCTGAGAGCAGAGGAAGTTGGGTCTTCATCATTATCCCCCGGGATCGGTAAATGAGGGATGTTTGTTTTTCCCTGCTTGATGATTCGTGGCTTTCCAGATTTGGGATTCAGAAGAAAATCATTATGGCTGAAGAGCCCTTAAAAACGCCTCCACGACCCGATCGAGTTCAACGGCACGAGATGCTTTGAAAAGCAGCCGATCGCCCGATTCCACGATCTCCACCAGCCTGGCCACCACAGACTCATGGGTGGTAAAGATTTCAGCGGGGACAGGGGCCGCCCCAGCGGCCAAGGCTCCAGCCTCCGGTTCTGAAGCCAAAATCAGAAGTCGCTCCAGCTTGAGTTGCTGGACAACTGCTCCGACTTGGCGATGATACTCAGAGGAGTAGGCTCCCAGTTCCCGCATGGTCCCCAGCACGGCAATGTGACGCTTACCTGGTGTCTGGACCAACAGGTGCAGGGCTGCTGTCATCGATTCCAGCCCTGCATTGTAGGTTTCGTCTAACAGAATGATGTCATTGGGTAAGTCATACCGTCGGGCACGACCGGCGGGTAATTGAACGGTTAAGCCTGCAGTCAGGCAGGATAGATCCAGGTTCAAGGTCTGGGCCACTGCCAGGGCAGCCAGATAGTTGAGGGCATTATGTCGTCCCGGCAACGGTAGTGGCAGGGTCATGCCCTGGAAGGACAGGGTCTGATTATCGAGTAAGTCAGCGCAAATATCCCCTCCTTCCAGACCAAAGGTAACGGTTTTACCTGACCAGACTTGGGCGGCTGTTTCCATCAGGAGGGGATTGTCCTGATTCAGGATGGCCACACTGGTGGGGGGCATTTCTGCCAGTAATTCACATTTGGCCTGGGCGATCGCGAGTTCAGAACCCAGACGCTCGATATGGGCTGTTCCCACGTTCGTAATCACGGCAATATCAGGGCGGGCAATTTGGCTGAGCCGGGCAATTTCTCCCCGACCGCGCATTCCCATTTCGATGACGGCATAGTCATGCTCTGGCGTTACCTCCAGCAGGGTTTTAGGAACCCCGATTTCATTGTTGTAGTTGGCCTGGGTTTTTAAGACGTTGCCCTTCAGGCCTAAAACAGCAGCAATTAATTCCTTGGTGGTTGTTTTACCGACAGAACCAGTGACTGCAACCACGGGGATCGACAACTGGGAGCGCCACCAGGCCCCAATTTCCTGATAAGCAACCAGGGTATCCTTAACCTGCAGCAGGGGGTGCTTCGAATTCTGGCTGGTGTACTGCTGGTCTACAATAGCAGCCACCGCTCCAGCCGCAAAAGCTGCCTCCACAAAATCATGACCATCAAACCGCTCTCCTCTTAAAGCAAGGAACATCTGGCCTGGCTCCAGAGTTCGAGTATCGGTGGTAATTCCGACCGCTGGTTTTGCCTGCTCGGAAGGCGTGAGATGGATGGGGGTAGCAGCCAGAATCGTAACCAACTGACTCAGGAGAATGGAATGGGACATAAGGTTGAAAACTTTACAAGCCTTTATAAGTTGAGATATATGTAATAAGACATAAATCTAAAGTTATAGAAAGTCCAGAGCCATTTCATACCAAAGTTTTCTGCATTTCGTCCTTAAGAAGGATGAAATAGCCGGAATAGGAAGAAGGAAATCTGTAGTGAAGTTAGACCCGCCACTCATATAAGTCGCGATTTTAACCTTACCTGATCCGTACTTCTATCAGGGGAATTGCTTTAGACGCCTAACCCGTTGCTGAGTCTTGATCCCACTCTTAGTTTTTTCCTGAACACCCATGGGTAAAGGAAAGGCTTCATTAAATCTTTAACCTCTCTAAGTCGAAAATTTAAGCTTTGGGTGACTTGTGTCACCCCGCCACCTTGATTTAAACAGATAACATCATGTACAAGGTGTATAGGTATGTAGGTGCCTGTAATTTTGGGGTTCTAGATCAAGGGTTGAAATGATTCAGGGTAATTTAATTCAAATACCCGAATTGTTTTTTAGTAAGAGCGTTTGATTCTAAAGATTTTGTTCTCCAGATTCATGGCTCAAGGTCAATTTGCTCAAGGTCAATTGCTCAAGGTCAATTTGCTCAAGGTCAGTGGTGCCTGTTCCCTTTCGGTGATCTACCCTCAAACCATCAACTTGGCCTTTCGGCTGAGTTCCCTTCTTGAGTCAAACCTGCCTGATTAGGAGATGGGGGTATTCGGGGTTGGAATTCAGAGATTGAGTCAGGTGCTAAATGTCAGTTAACTAGATGGTTGTTGGAGTTGGGGTGATAACCCAGACAGCCAGACCGTTTGATTACCTAGACCATCCAGATGCGGGAGAGTTCATACAACAGTGTCTAGTTCATCAGGTAATAATAATTCATCAGGTGGCAACTCCTCAGGCGGTGGTTCATCAGGCGGCGGTAATAACCGGCGGATTACGACAGATGAGCAGCGACTGTATGACCATCTGCTTAGTTTGCTTGACGTAGAATCTCCTAGCGATCTGATTGAGCGCTTTAGAGCGCTATTTATTGATGGTGTGGGTTATCCGGATCGTCAGACCCCCCTCATTCTGGACAAAATTACGGCAGCTAAGTTTTCGGACCAGGATTTTAAGTTTGTCCTGAACCGTTGCTGTCACATTTTAATTAACCGATGGCAACAGCGATCGCAGTTTCAAGGCGCTATTCCTGATTTGATTGCCCTATTTGAAACCGATCCCTGCCCCTCGGTCACTGAGTTTGCTCGGTATAAATCGATTCGCCGATTGCGTGAATTGGTGGCCCAGTTTACCCAAACTGAGCAGTACCACACCCTGCGCCGTCTAGCTCAGGTGATGGCTCAAGCCAGTGAAGCCAATGGCGGGGTGGATAATCGACCGTTGGGAACGCTGATTCGTCGCTATCCTTACCTCTACGAACATTGCCTTCTGAGTGATGATTGCGGCTACGAACATCAGCAAACCATTCGCCAGATCCAAACACAGGTGCAGCGCCAGTTTGAGGTTGATCTGTCCCAATATGTCACCTACCGTGTCCGGCAATCTCAGATGGTGCGTTTAGCTCCCGCATCCAATGCGGTACGGAACCTGCGAGCGGTCAAGAATCCAACTCTGTTGAATGACAATGAGTTGAGCTATGCCCTCAAGCACTTTGTGGGCAAGGTGGAAGGACCGATGACTTACAGGGATCAGGCCCAGCGGTTCCTGAGCCAAAATAGCTATACGCCTTCTTACAAGACGTTCAAGAACGATCTGTACGAGTACATTACCTCGACGGTGGACTCCAGCTACGCCCGACGGCAGTTTGGCAATCAGTTACACGACCAGTTGAAGAATATCCTGCCGGATAATAACTCTCAGAAAGTTAGTGATTTTCTCATTGTGCGAACCTGTAGCCAGTTGCTGAATTTTCTGGTTGTGGAAAGTTCTCAAAAGCCTCAGCACTTTGTCTTCATTGACTTGATTACGAATATTGGCCCAACCTGCACGGTGGGAATTGTCCTCAAGATTGTCTTGATTTGTCGCAAAGTTAAGCCTTACCTGGAGAAGCGATTCTCCATCCTGTTTAACCACTACGAGTCTTCAACTCGGGATGCAGTGAATTGGTTGATTAAAGCTCTGGAAAACTTGAATGTAGCTTTAAGCACTAACTTTGGTAACGTTGATCTCTCATTTATCCGCTAAAGATGGCGGTAAAGACCTGAAGATCACGGGTGGGAAGCTGATGTAGGAGTGTAGGAGCGTTGCAGACAACGCTCCTATATTTTTTATCGGTTCACAGCCGAGAGATTTGTTAGCTTAGACTGGTCTGGGAGCGGCTTTCTGCTTCTGGATCCAAAGTTCGCTTGATGGTATGGGCATAGGGCAATGAGCACAGAGGCTAATGATTTCAATTGGGATGGGGATCAGACTGTGCCTGATTCGTTGGGCTCTGAGGCAGAACTTCAGGAGATTGTGCAGGGATTTGAGCAGATTCAAGCCGATCTGAACTATAAACAGGCAAAGTACGCCTTGCGTGAACTGGTGTCCCATCTTGATCTGACTCTGCAAGAACGGGTGGGGCTAGAACCAGAGATTCAAGGACTGGAAACGATGCTGGACAAACTAGAGTCGGAGATCGTTCACATCGCAGTTTTTGGCATGGTGGGACGGGGTAAGTCTTCTCTCTTAAACGCTTTGTTGGGAGAGCAGGTGTTTGAGGTGGGGCCAACCCATGGTGTGACCCGGCAAATCCACAGTGCCCACTGGATTGTCCAGGAGGGGTTACCCCAGACTCCGGCAGTTGGGTCTGATGTTTTAAGGGTTGTTCTGCATGGTTTGCATGACTCTCGCATTGAACTGATTGATACCCCCGGTATTGATGAAGTGGATGGGGAAAAGCGCGAGTTGCTGGCACGACAGGTGGCTCAACAGTCTGACCTGATCTTATTTGTAATTGCAGGGGATTTGACCCGTGTTGAATATGAGGCGCTCTCAACCCTGCGGGAAGCCAGCAAACCCATCCTGCTGGTTCTAAACAAGGTGGATCAATATCCAGAAGCCGATCGACTGGCCATTTATCAGAAAATCCGGGATGAGCGAGTCCGGGAACTTCTGTCTCCAGACGAAATTGTCATGGTAGCGGCTTCGCCCCTGGTGGCCCAGGCTATCCGTCATCCAGATGGGCGAGTGTCGGCTCATCTGCGGCGAGGGCAGCCCCAGGTGGATGACCTGAAATTGAAGATTTTGGAGGTTCTGGACCGAGAAGGTAAATCTCTGGTGGCGCTGAACACGATGTTGTTTGCCAGCGATGTGAATGAACAGTTGGTGCAGCGAAAGTTGGTGATTCGGGAGGATCGGGCTAATCAGGCGATCTGGAATGCCACGATTACTAAGGCGGTGGCGATCGCACTGAATCCCTTCACGGTGGTTGACCTGCTCGGTGCAGCGGTGATTGATATTGCCTTGATTCTGACCCTGTCTCGCCTTTATGGCATCGCGATGACGCAGCAGGGAGCTGTTGGATTGTTGCAGAAAATCGTGCTCAGTACGGGGGGAGTGGGAGCCACTGAGTTTTTGACCACATTGGGCCTCAGTTCTCTCAAAGGATTGCTGGGGGTTTCTGCTCCGATGACAGGGGGGGTGTCCTTGGGAGCCTATGTGTCGGTTGCTCTGGCTCAGGCTGGGGTGGCTGGGGTTTCCTCCTATGCGATCGGTCAGGTGACCAAGATTTACTTGGCTAATGGGGCCTCCTGGGGTAACGATGCGCCCAAAACAGTCGTCTCAAAGATTCTGGCTTCCCTGGATGAAGCCTCAATTCTGGCGCGGATTAAAGAGGAATTGAGGGCCAAGCTGGATTTGAAAGCCCGCGTCGGGGATTCTCCGGATGTAGATCCTGTAACAAAAGATTAGATTAAGTATTGTTAAATAGTGTAAAGAACTCTACTGGAACCGCGACTGGCTGGAATTTCCCCCCCGGATATGATGAGCTGGGAGTCTTCCAGAGGGTTCTGATTGTTAATCTTTAGCGCAAGTGAATTATGCTAACTCAACTGGAGCGTTTAACTACTGAAGTTGATGGTCGGTACGCAACAGATACCGAACTGCAGTTTGTCATGGACTATATCCACTCCTACAATCTGCGGATGAGTACCTACCTCAAGATCAAAGCTGCTGAAACAGATATGGTCCAGAAAGTGTACAACAAACTGCGGGGCTCATCTCCTGAACTTCTATTTAATGGTACGGAAGATATCAGTGGGAAATGGAAGCGAGATACCATCCGAGTTTTGCGTTACTCGGTTGTGGCCATGCTGATCAATGACCCCGAGCGATTGCAGGAACGCTTTCTGTTCTGGTTTCAGACAATTATGCGAGCTTTTGGAGCCCAACGGAGCTGTAAAGTGACCTATGAAATGATGCAGGAGGTAGTGCAGCAATACCTGACACCGGCTGAAGCGTCTCTATTCCTGCCCATCCTGGAGTTGAACCGGAAATTACTAGGAGGATGACCCCGTGTACGCAGTCATGCTTTGAATGATCTGCGCACAGTGATGGGGTGGATGCATACCTGGGCGATCCCGGAACAGGTTGCGATCGGCCAATCCTGGAGGGCATTTGACCTAGATGGGAATCTGCTGGACGACCATCTTGCAAAACGACTGGATGCCTTCGATCATAGCCTGGTGGATAACAGACAGAAATTGGGGAGGGTTTCTCAATGGGAACGGGCCGCTGCATAAGCAGAGAAGAGGTTAAGCTAGATTAGATAAAGTTCCAATTGCTTCCTGGAAGGCTGAATCGACAGTCTATTTCGGGAGGCCTGATGGCAGTCGTTTGTAAAAGGCAATCGGATATGAGAGGTCTCCCGAATCAGTCATCCCGGAAACCGTTGGCCCGTAGAAGCTCGACGATCGCGGGCTTTGTCATGGCCAGTTGGATCGTGTTGCAGGGGGTGACCCTGCCTGTACCTGCCAGAGCAGATGGGGCAGGCAACTCTATGTCCTACAGTGAGCTGTTGAAGAAGCTGGATGATAACCAAGTTGAGAGTATTGAGTTAGATCCAACTCGCAAAGTGGCTCGGGTTAAGTTAAAAGCGCCAGCCCAGAAGAAACCAGGGCAAGTTTTGGAAGTGCCCCTGCTGGAGGAAAATCCAGAGTTGATCGCGAAGGCGAGGGAAAAGGTTGATAGTGCTAACTTGCGGTTTGATATTCAACCCACGCCAGATAATAGTGCAGCTGCGAGTCTACTGGCTAATCTGTTACTGATTTTCCTCCTGATTGCAGGGTTGTTGATGATCCTGCGTCGATCGACCAGCGGTCCCGGGCAGGCGATGAGCTTTGGCAAATCCCGAGCCCGCTTCCAGATGGAGGCCAAAACTGGCGTCATGTTTGAGGATGTGGCGGGGATCGAAGAAGCCAAGGAAGAACTGCAGGAAGTGGTGACGTTCCTGAAGAAGCCAGAGCGATTTACGGCTGTAGGAGCCAAAATTCCCAAGGGTGTGCTGCTAGTGGGGCCGCCAGGAACTGGGAAAACCCTGCTGGCCAAGGCGATCGCTGGAGAAGCGGGTGTCCCTTTCTTCAGTATCTCTGGCTCTGAGTTCGTCGAGATGTTTGTTGGCGTCGGGGCCTCCCGGGTGCGAGACCTGTTCCGCAAGGCCAAGGAGAATGCCCCCTGCATCATCTTCATTGATGAGATTGATGCGGTTGGACGGCAGCGGGGTGCTGGCATTGGGGGTGGCAACGACGAGCGGGAACAGACCCTGAACCAGTTGTTGACCGAGATGGATGGGTTTGAGGGCAATACAGGCATCATCATCATTGCGGCCACCAACCGGCCTGATGTGCTGGATACAGCTCTGTTGCGCCCCGGTCGTTTCGATCGTCAGGTGATGGTGGATTTGCCGACCTTCAAGGGCCGACTGAAGATTCTGGAAGTCCATGCGCGCAATAAGAAACTGGCATCGGAAGTTTCTCTTGATGCTGTCGCTCGCCGCACGCCTGGATTTTCTGGTGCGGACCTAGCCAACCTGCTGAATGAGGCTGCGATTCTAACCGCCCGTCGTCGGAAAGAGGCGATCACGCCCCTTGAGATTGATGATGCCCTCGATCGGCTGACCATTGGCCTGAAACTTGCCCCTCGGATGGATGGCAAGGTGAAGTGGATGACGGCTTACCACGAAGTTGGACATGCTTTGGTGGCAACGATGCTCAAGCATGCAGACCCGGTGGATAAGGTGACGATTATTCCCCGTTCGGGTGGGATTGAGGGATTCACCAGCTTTTTGCCGGATGAGGAGCGTGTGGATTCTGAGGGACTGCTCAGTCGCGCCCTTTTGCTCGATCGCATCACGGTGGGTCTGGGTGGAAGAGCTACAGAAGCGGAAGTCTATGGCCAGAATGAGATTGATGCGGGGGCAACCGACGATATTAAGAAAGTGACCGATCTAGCCCGTAAAATGGTCACCCTGTATGGCATGTCCGATCTGGGTACCCTGGCATTAGAAAATCCCAATAGTGAAATCTTCCTGGGACGAGGATGGCTGGATCGGGCTGCGGAGTATTCGGAAGAGATTGCCGCCCGGATTGACCGCCAGGTGAGAACCATTGTGGTGCACTGTTACGAAGATGCCTGTCGGATTATTCAGGACAATCGGGCTCTGGTGGATCGGCTGGTGGAGCTGTTGCTGGAGCAGGAAACGATCGACGGAGATGAGTTTCGCCGTATTGTGGCTGAATCGACCCAACAAAAATTCCACACCGAAGTGAGTGAACACCCGTCAGCAGTAAGGGCCTGAAGAAACGGGGACTAGCGAGTTGCAAACTGCTGGCCCGTTTGTGCTGCGCTGTACTGCTGTGCATACATGGCTCGCAGCACCAGAGCTGGATCAACCCACTGGCCGTTATACTTGAGCCCCCAGTGCAAATGGGGGCCTGTTGTCCGGCCTGTCATGCCCACCCGACCAATCCGGGCTCCAGCTGGGATCATTTGCCCTTCCCAGATCTGAAGTCCTCCTTCCCGATCGAGCATATATTTACCGCCATTCCCAGTGGCTACATAGCCCTTCATGTGGCAGTAGACATGCTGCCATTCACCCGATTGGATGATCACCGAAGTGCCGCAGGCAGTCTTATCAGAAACCTCAATGACTCGTCCGGCCCACCAGTTGCGGACGTAGCTCCCTTCAGGGGCAGCCATATCCAGACCCCGATGAAACTCCTGACTGCGAGATCCATCGGGGGAGGAGCGATACCCATAGGGTGAAGTGTAAGCTTGAAAATTTTCTACCGGAAATGAACCAGCCTGCCAGCTTTGATTGGTTGCCTGGTTCATTTGGGCCAGAGGTTGACCCCGACCAGATTCTTCGGCGGTGACCGGCCCAGCGGGGACCCCGACTCCAATGACCCCTGCCGTGATGAGGCTACTGAGAATCAACCTCTGGCCCATACATGCCAGAGTGAACTTGCCCGCTCTGGGGCTCAGGGATTGCTGTTCAGACACTGATTTTGCACTCCTCATACGATCGAGTCTTGCGAGAGCTAGCCAAGAATTTGGGTGGACACCCGTCATCTCAGACGCTGGAGAGATTTTATTTGCTCCCCAAGCAAGATGAGCTGAGACTAAATTCCTAAGTTTGACGATGATCTAGCTAAATTTCCCTCGACCTGTCAACCCTTTCAGTCTCTCTTTATACCGGAAAAATAGAGGATATCACATCATGAACGCTGAAATCCGCATGATCCATCTTCCAGTAGACAATCAGGCTATGATGCAGCAGATTGCGGTGCTACTGGTAGACAGTTTTCGAGACAACTACCCGGAAGCCTGGCCAGACTTGCAGTCCGCTCTGGAGGAAGTGCGGGCTTCTCTTTTGCCTGGGCGGCTCAGTCGGGTTGCGGTGAACGATCGGGGCATGGTGCTAGGCTGGGCAGGGGGTATCCGCCAGTATGATGGAAACGTTTGGGAATTACACCCCCTGATGGTTCATCCTCAATATCGGTATCGAGGAATTGGTAAAGCCCTGGTTGCGGATTTGAAAGAACAAGTTCGGCAGCGAGGGGCCTTAACCCTATGGGTGGGCACCGATGATGAAATGGGGATGACTACTTTATCGGGCGTTGATCTATACGGTGATGTGTTGGGGCATATCGCCCACATCAGAAATTTAAAAGGCCATCCCTATGCGTTTTACCAGAAGGTAGGATTTGTCATTGTAGGCGTGATGCCAGATGCTAATGGGCCTGGGAAACCAGATATCTACATGGCAATGCCCGTAGGTTAATTTCTAACTCTTGACTAGCGTGGCTTCCAGGTAGGCTGCATATCCTGAAAAATGTGAGGGTGCCCCCATTTTAACTATGGCAATATCCACTTCCCTAGCAGCACTCCCTGGGCAGGATAGTCTGTCTGGCCAGGGTAATTCTGCCGAACTGATCACGGCCCTGATTATCCTGCTACTGGTTGCCACGGGGGTAGCCCTCCTGTCGCGCCGATTACGCATTCCCTATGTCACTGGGTTGGTTTTGGCAGGACTCGTAATTGCCGATTTGCTTCCCCGCCGGATTGGGTTGGATTCTTCCCTGATCCTCAATCTGTTTCTGCCGATTCTGCTGTTTGAAGCCGCCATTAATACGGATGTCAGCCGATTACGCAGTACGGTGAAACCAATTACCCTGCTGGCTGGCCCGGGCGTGGCGATCGCCGCTGGGGTCACAGCCACCGTCTTGAAATTTGGCCTGGGTTTGGGCTGGGTGCAGGCACTACTGACGGGGGTGATTCTGGCAATTACCGATACAGTCTCGGTGATTGCGGTGTTCAAAGAGGTGTCCGTGCCCTCCCGACTGACCACGATCGTGGAAGGGGAAAGTCTGTTCAATGATGGCTTTGCCCTCGTGCTGTTTAGTCTGATTCTGCAGGGGCATACCACAGGCTCAGTCAGCCCTCAGGATGCGGTGCAGCAATTAATTCTGGTCATTTGTGGGGGGGCCTTGCTGGGAGTTGTTACCGGCTACTTGAGTGCAGGAGTCCTGGTGCGATCGGCGGATCCCCTCGGTAGTATCTTGCTCACTGTTGCCGTGGCCCTGGGAACCTTTGAAGTCGGGGAACTGCTTCACGTTTCTGGAGTCGTTGCGGTGGTTACGGCTGGGCTTATGGTTGGGAGTCTGAGCCTTTCCCGAGGGGTTTCTGCCTCCAGCCGCATTACCCTCCTCAGCTTTTGGGAATATGCCGGTTTTGGGGTTAACACGCTCATTTTCCTGCTGATTGGGCTGGAAATTGACCTAACTTCCCTCTGGCGGAGCTTGCCCGCGATTCTCCTGGCTGTGCTGGCCTATCAAGTGGGACGGGTCTTAACCGTGTATCCCCTTTCCTTCAGTCTGGGTCGCTTCGATCGACCCATCCCCCTGCCCTGGCAGCATGTGCTCTTTCTGGGTAATATCAAGGGCTCGCTCTCCATGGCCCTGGCCCTGGGGATTCCGGCTACAGTGATGGGTCGAGGTGAGCTCGTGACCCTGGTATTTGGTTCGGTACTCCTCTCCCTGGTGTTTCAGGGGCTGAGTTTACCCTGGGCTGTGCGTCGATTGCAGGTGACATCCCAATCGGAATCCCGGCAACAAATTGAGGAGTTGCAGGCTCAATTGATTACGGCCAAGGCGGCCCAAGATGAGCTGGAAACCCTCTTGAAGAGTGGGATTTTACCTCGAACGGTCTACGAAGAACTGCGATCGACCTATCAAGTTCGGATTGCTGCAGCGGAAAAAACCTTGCGCGATCTGTTTAACCGTCGGGCCAGCGACATGACGCTGGCTGAGCGCAAGGGCACCCAATTGGATGCCATCCGCCGATATCTGCTGCTGGCTGAGAAGGGCGCTCTCAATGAGGCGCTGCGGAAGCGAATTCTGACGGAAGAGATCGTGCGGGAACGGGTGCAGACGATCGATAGCCAGTTGTTAAAACTGGAAGATGATTGAGAAGCCAGGCCATATCTCCAATCCGGTCTGTTAGGCACAGCCTTCGACAAAATCGATCGCCTGATGCAAGGATCCCGGTTTGGTCACCAGCAAAATGGTGGACCCTGGTTCCAGCAGGGTGCTCCCATTGGGGATCTCCAGATCGGCATGGGGATGGGGTTGGTACCCGATAATCAGGGAGCCTGTGGGAAATCGGGGGTCCTGGGCGATATCGGCGACAGTGCGGTGGACCACATGGCACTGGTTCGGAATGGGCAGTTTGAGCACTTCAATCTGCCCTTGTTCAAAGTGCATCATGGATTCTACTTCTGGATATTCGATCGCATTGACCATGGTCGAAACTGCCAGATCAATGGTGCTGACAATCCGATGGGCCCCTGCAATGCGAAAGGGTTCGGCAAAATCTCGATGGCGCATGCGGGCCAGGATGAAGGGGACACCATAATGCTTGGCCAGAGTGACCATAGCCAGATTTAAAGCATCATTTCGCAAGACGGCAGCAACCGCATCGGCCTTGCGAATGCCAGCCTCCAGCAGGATTTCGGTACTGACCGCGCTCCCTTCAAAAGCCATAGCCCCGACCTGCTCACGCGCATAGCGACAGGCAATCGGGTCAATATCCACGATCGAAATGGTATGCCCCAACTCCACCAGGCGCTGTGCCAGGTTGATTCCCACTAAACCTGCACCCCCTACTAGAACATACATGGCTTGCCCCTCTAGTATGTATGAACCGTTGTATGAACGGTCAGTCTTATGGAACCGCCTACAATAAGGTCTGTAGTTCAATGACATCACAGTCTTTTACAATATTTCACAATCCTTAAGGAAGGGAGTCAAGTCATTCTGGTGGAGCAAATTTACAAATGGCTGTCCGATCGTACCCATCAAGCGTTGCTGTCTGTCCTGGCTGGAGGATTGCTTTTTAGAATAGTCAGTGCGTGCTATCTCTATCCCGGCTTTGATGAGGCTTACTACTACGTTTATACGCTTTATCCCAATTTAAGTTACTTTGACCATCCTCTCCTGGTGGCTCTGACCACTGGGTTGGGGGTTTGGTTGACCGGAGCCGTGAACCAGTTCACAATCCGCATTGGGACTCTGGGTCTTTACACGGGTAGTCTAATCCTGGTGTATTTGACGGGAGCCCGGTTATTCTCCCGCCAGGCCGGATTCTTGGCGGTTGTGCTGACTTCCATCATTCCCTTTTTTGTGGTTGGCTTTGGGATTTTGACCCTGCCAGATTCCCCACTGATGTTTTTCTGGACAGCAGCATTGTATGTGGCTGCGATCGAATTCTTTCCCCAGGCAGGATTGGCCGATGCTCCTCCCCCCTACAGGCCGAGCTATCGTCTTGCTCTGCTGGGAATGCTGGTTGGGTTGGCCTGTTTAGGGAAGTACCACGGGTTTATTTTGGGGGTGAGTCTGATCGGGTTCTGCCTAACCAGTCCCCGCCATCGGATTGTGTTTTGGTCTCCCTGGACCGGGGCCAGCCTGGGTCTGTTTGGGTTGACCCTGGCGCCACTGGTGCAGTGGAATGCCCAACATGACTGGATTTCCTTCACCTTTCAGTCAGCCCGTACCGTGCCGAGCGATCGAGGCTTCAACCTGCTGGATGTCCTGCTGGTATTTCTGATGTATGTGGCCTACCTGTTTCCTACGATCGGCTTTCCCCTCTGGTGGGCCAGTTGGAAGGCCCTTTGGTCAAAACGGCTCCGGTCTGTGACTGGGGAATTGGGCCAGAAACAGGATCTGTTACTGTGGATTTCCCTCCCCCTGATGGTTGGATTCACCCTCATGGGGGGCTATAAGCAGGTGTTGCCGAGCTGGCCTATGCCTGGCTTCTGGAGTGCAACCCTCCTGCTCGGGCATCAGGCCTCGATCTGGCAGCAGCAATCTCCCCGAGGGGTGCGGCGCTGGCTGCGGGGTTCAGCGATCGCTGCCTGCAGTCTGGCTCTGTTTGGTCTTTCCCATGTCGCCTTTGGGATTGTTCAGAAGCCCGGGAACTACGCTCTTGGGGGTGGATTCTGGGCTCCCAAAGATGACCCCTCAGTGCAACTGTTGGATGTGGTACAAATTCGGCAACGCTTTGCAGCCTCACCCCAATTAATGGCAGCACTAGAAGCTGCTGATTTTATGTTCACCAATCGCTACTTTGTTGGGGGACAACTGGCGATGGCGTTGGTGCCTCTGGCCCATAAGCCCATGACGACTTTTGACACAGACTTAAGGGGATTTGCTTACTGGTCTAAACCGGATGAATGGGTAGGCAAAGATGGTCTTTACCTAACGACGGAATTGTTCCAGGACGGGGAAGATCTGATGCAAAAGTATGGGGATTACTTCGATACAATTCAAAAGGTTGCAGATGTTCCCCTACAACGGGGTGGATCGATCACAGCAGTCGTGACCGTCTATCAGGCACAACACCTGCGTAAACCCTATCCCCGGCCCTATGGAAATTCGTGATGCGATTGAAGCCGACTTACCGGCGATCGTTGAGATTTACAATGCGACTATTCCAGGTTGCATGGTGACTGGGGACATGGAGCCCGTGTCTGTGGAAAGTCGCATCGCCTGGTTTTATCAGCATGAACCAGCACAGCGCCCCCTCTGGGTGGTCGAAGTGGACGGAACCGTTGCGGGCTGGCTGGGTTTTCAATCCTTTTACGGTAGACCGGCTTACCAGGTCACTGCGGAAATTAGCCTCTATGTTGCTGAAGCCTATCGCCGCCAGGGTTTGGGGCGTCTACTTCTGGAGCAAGCGATCGCTAAAAGTCCTGGCCTGGGGTTGACAACCCTATTGGGCTTTGTCTTTGGACACAATAAGCCCAGCCTGAAGCTTTTTCAGAGTCTGGGCTTTGAACGTTGGGGCTATTTACCGAAAATTGCTGTTCTGAATGGGGTGGAACGAGATCTGGTAATTATGGGCTATCGGGTTAATTCGCCACCTCAGCCATCTCAATCACCCGACTATCCAGATCCTTAAGCAGAAAATTGAGTGGTTTTTCTCGCCGAATTTTGTGCTTGATTCCTCGGGTCTGGATTCGCATCAGCAATAGGTCCAAACAGGCCCGTTCAAAGCAAACATGTCGATGGCGGTTCTTTTCGCCGAAACTGGCTCCCGAAATCACATGAAGTTGGGTGTTTTTCTTGAGCTGATACCACAGCCCATCTGATCCCTTAACTGTTCGAGTTGCCGCACCACCAGAACCGACCATGGAAGGGGACAGATAGAGGGGATCAACGGCACCCGCTGCTCCCAGAGTCTGATCGTAATTGTAGTAGTAGTGCAGTGGGACTTCGGCAGCGGGGAGTCTTAATAACCCCTCATAGATCTGACGGGCTACTTCCAGATCCGTCACCATGATGGTGTAAACCTTCGGTGCGCTGGTCAGAAACAGCCACATTGCGACAGCATAAGCTGCCAGCAACATAACCATGACACCCTGGGTGGACAGGATACTATCCAGAGGAAGAGAGGGTAAGAAGGAAGCGATGGGGAGAGAAGGCAACAAAATCATGAACGCAATCGGAGACAAATTCGCCTAAATGATGATTAGATTTCAGCGTAATCGAATAGCCCTAGTTTATCAAGTTGGGCTGAAACCTGCTGGGTTCAGAAGGAGATAGCCTTTTGCGGTTCAACCACCCATCCAGAAACTGCGGGGGGGACGTTGCATGTAAGGCTCTTGCGGCAGGTCTGTCTGGTGGCAGGGCTAAAAAATTAAGTTTCGAGTTTTTGGATTAAGGTCTAACGACAGCAGATTCATCAAACTTCTCAAGAATAGGGTGTCAATTCGGAGATCTGTCTGTATATTGGGTGCATTCATCATGCTCAATGAAGAACCGTGACCAGGAATCTGCATATCCCCAGTTTTCCCGAATGCAACCATGACATTGTCAAGGCTGTAGCGCATCATAGCGATCAGGAGTTATTGACCCTGTTTCAGCGCTATCCCGATCAAGGACAATACTTTACGGCCATCTTCTGTCGCTACAGTCCGATCGTCTATACCCTGATCCAGCACTCAGCCCGCTCCCCGGTTCAGGCCGACTATCTATTTGCCCTGACCTGGCGGCATCTCTATTATGAGCTGGGTGGGCTGGATTTACAGGCCCACGAAAACGTGACGCTCCAAAGTTGGCTGATCAGTTTAACCGCATTCTGTATTAACCAGGCTCAACTACCACCGGTTGAGGCGATTCAGTACTCTCTTCAAGCTGCGCCTCCCCCCCTCTGGTGTTATATGGAACAGGCCCTGGATCGCATGCCCCCCATGATTCGTCTGATGGTTTTGATGGCTCAAACCTTCCACTGGAGCGAAACTCGGATTGCTGCTTATCTGCAAGCTGAAGGAGACGTGGTCTCACCTGCAGAAGTAAAAGCTCGTTTGCGCGAAGGATATCGTCTGCTAGAGGAGCATTTACCCGCAGATATTCGTAAAATCTATTTAGATGGGGAATGGGAAGAGGATCTAAATGCTCAGTCTGATCCAGAACTCGTTTCCCTGGATTCTGGGTTTGAATAGAGGAGCTACTTCAGGAGGGTCCCATGAAGGGTTTAAGTTTACTGATGGCTACGATCGCCTTGGTGCCGCTGGTCTTGCCTGAAATTGCGCTCAGTCGTCCAGGGCTGCAGACCATTCCTGCTCCATCGCTCAATCAGCAACTGAATATTAAGGTTAATAATGGGACCCGTGGCTTTGATCGGGAGGAAGCCGATCGCTTACTGCGATTGGGGGGGCAGCAGCAACTCCAAGGGGACTATGAGGCTGCGATAGCAACCTGGTTCAAAGCGATGGACCTCTATCGTCGGCTGGGTGATGTCGAGGCAATGGGGATTACCTATGACTATATTGGGATTGCCTATGCCACCATGGGTCGCACCTACGAGGCTGAAGATACGCTCCGTCGCCGTCTGGCGATCGCCCGGGATAATCGAGATACGAAAGGGGAGATTTTCGCCCTGAATAATATGGGCACGATGCTTCTGCGGCGGGGCAATGTGCCAGAAGCTCAAAAGACCTTTACGACCGCATACGTTCTCGCTACCCAGGTTAACAGTCCTCAGGGAACGGGGCTTTCTCTCAGTAACCTGGCAGTTGCGTCAGCCGGTCAGGGAGACTATGTTCGGGCTATCCAGCAGTACCAGACGGCCCTAGCTCTGCGGCGCGAAATCGATGACAAGGCAGGGCAGGTGAATACCCTGAATGGTCTGGCAGCAGCCTATCGGATGATTGGCCGCTATCCAGATGCAATCTCCACCTATCGGATGGCCCTGGACATGGCCAGACAGTCCGAAGATGGGCTCAATCAATTTCGGGCGATCGATGGGCTGATTGCGATCTATCAGACCACGCAAAAGCCTGATCAGGCTTTTCTCTGGCTGGATCAACGCCTCACCCTGTCCCGGGCAGTCAATAGCCCCCGACAGGAGTTAGAAACCTTAAAGACTCTCGCGAGTCTGTATCGTGCTACCGGTAATCTCCCAGTCGCCCGCAGCACCTATCAGCAGGCTCTGGTTGTGGCCCGCACCGTTCAGGATACCGAAGCTCAGAACACTATTCTCAGTCAGTTGAATCAAATTAACCTGTTGCTGGGTTTACGACAGTAGACTCTAGTGGTAATCGACTCACCGATGACCCAGGGGCCTCAACCCCTGGTTAGTCTTTCAAACCTGTGCAGGATAGGTGGCTTTGCGCCGATGGCTGAGGGCAATTGAAGTGCAACCCGTCAGGGAAGGTATTTATGGCAACTAAGAAAGAGTTCAGTAGTTTCCAGGATATGTTGACGGAAAGTAGTCAGCCGTTGCTGGTAGATTTTTATGCTCCCTGGTGTGGCCCCTGCCAGATGATGGCAAAAATCCTGGAGCAGGTTCATGCTCAGATGAAAGACCGTCTCCAAATTGTGAAGATCAATACGGATCACTATCCTGATATTGCCACCCAATATCAGGTTCAGGCGTTGCCGACCCTGGTGTTGTTTAAGGCAGGACGACCGGTCGATCGCATTGAAGGGGTGCTGCCTCTGGATCAACTGATGCAGCGTCTTCAAGGGCATGTCTAATTGGCTTAGGCTGGCAGGGCTGAAGGGAGGCATGGGCAGGGCCATCTTCCGTAGGGGTTCCATAGGTTGAATCTCTAGAGTCCTGCCGTAGGGAGGGGACAACTACAAGGTTTTACGTAATCTTTACTGATATGCAGGTATAACATTGCACATCTTTCATGGATAAGCCGGTAGGCTAATAGCAGGGTTGAGTTGTGGCTTGTTGATTCACGGCTCAGTTGAATCTTGTTATTAGCCCAGAATTAACGGAGTTTGAAAGATATGCGTTCCCTGGTTGTTTCGGCATTGTTGAGTGTAACTGGTGCATTCTACCTACTGTCAAATGGCGTTCAGTCTGCCAGTGCCGGTACTCTCTACAACGGTTGGAATTACAGCATTGATGCCTTCGGAGATGGCTCCCCAGATTCTGCTCTGAGCTCTATCTACGATATCAAAGGGATTGCGATTAAAAAAGATGGCGGTAAGGTGTATGTTGCAATTAGTGGCAACACGTTGCTGGGAGGGATGGAAAAGGACAAGGCCGGTGGCACGATCGGTTGGGGCGATCTGTTCTTCAACTTTACGGGTAAGAGCTTTGCTGATGCAAATAAGAACGGTCAGCTTTTCGGTGTTCACTTTGCCGATGCAAATGACTCTGGTGTGGACGCACTTGGCCTCTATAGCGGCGTCAAGGCTCTTGATAAAGTCACCTATAAGGATGCAAACGGTAAAAACCAAACTACGACGGTGACCGCCTTAAACAACGGCTATGCTAACCTGAACAGCTACTACAACAATAGCGGTGGCAAGTGGTATAAGGAGGGCACTCAGGGAGATCTGCAAGATAAAGCGGATACTGATGCCTACTACGGCAATGGTAATCAGATTCTGCCGGTCATCGGCACCGGGACAAAAATTGGGGATATCAACCTCCTTAGTGCCACAGAGCTGACAGCTCAGGGAATTAATTTTGGCCATTTCAATGCCAATCCGGTGCAGAAAACCCAGACAAAGCAGAAGGTGACAACAATTCTGAATAATCCGCAGATCTTCGGGTTTATGTTCGATGAATCCCTCCTGCCGTCCAGTAACTATATTGCCAACATCTTCCTGGAGTGTGGCAATGATGGGGTAGCCATCAAGGTCCCTGAACCCTCCGCCATGGCGGGTCTGGCTGTTTTGGGTCTGAGCGCAGGGCTGGGCCTGCGGAAGCGCCGCCGTGGGGTTGTTGCGTAGAACCTTGACCGTGACAACCCAGGGATGCTGGGGAGTCATGGTGTTGATCGTGGGTTGAGGAAGGTTCAATCTCTGATGCAGGGGCGAGGATATCTCGCTCCTGATTTTTTGGGGCCAATGTCTTTAAAGGGGAGAGAGTCCTGACTGGAAATTCAACTCAAAGCGATGGTTGATAAACAGGGAAGAGCCGGGCAGGCAACTGGGTAATGGACGGAGTTGCCCCTCTAATGCGAACACCCGTTGAATGGCGGACTGATCGAGGGCAGGGTAGCCGCTAGACTTGACAACAGCCATATTGCTAATTTTCAAATCTCTGGAAATCCGATATTCCAGCAAGGTAATCCACCGTCCAGAGCTAGGCGGCTGAGGGGGCTTCCACCCTTCTTTGACCGCAAGCTGCAGATTGGTTTTGTAGAGGGATAGCAATTGCTGACAATAGCGCTGGACGATCGGAACCTTAACAGGGCCTAAGGCCTGCTGGTTTTCAGGGCTGAGCGTCATACCAGGAAAGAGTCTTTGAATGGCGTCATAGAGGTTTTGTCGGGTAGGGAGCGGTTCTGTGTAACCCTTAAGGAAAGGCCCTTCCAGCAACTCTTCTTGATACTCTTTGCTCCAGCTCATGTTCTGTTGCGTGACCTTGCCCTGGGACAGGTCAATGATGGCCTCCTCCCCCTCATTTAAGGTGAAGGCTGCCACCTGCTTGGGAGCAGATGGGTTTTGGGCCATGAGGGGTTGAGATCGGAGCAAAAAGTTGGTGCTACGGAACAACGCCTTGCGATCATCCGTGGCGGCTGGCAAAGGAGAAACCATCACCTTGCCCTCATAGACCTTAATCACCGTGATTTGCTTCTGATCATCAGCCTCGATCGTATAAGTGGTACCTCGGACACCCGTGACGATCGTTTGTGTACAGACATTTACCGCTCCACTCACTAGAATAATGCCTTGGCGGAGCTGGGCACATTGGGTATTAACTGTCAGGGAAGAATTTGCCGTCAGACGAGCGATGGCTCCCGTATTGAAAGTCAACTGGGCTCGGGCCTGTGCTGTGCGGACTCGTTCCCCTGACCGGGCAATATCCTTGAGTTTGGCCGGATGTTCCTGAATGTAAACCTGAGGACTATCTAAGATTTTGGTGATTTCTGCCCGCGTCACTTCGGCGGCCTGTCCTGGGGCAACCCCGATCGCCCCACCCATCAAGCAGAGCGCTATCAAATAGGCAAAACCCCTGCCGTGCTGGCCGAAAAACGCTGGACTGGGTTGAGTCACCATGGGACCTCCTAGGAAACCGAGCTGACGGGAGGCGGTGGATTGGAGGTCGGTTCGGAAGCCTCAGGTTCTGGGATTTGGGGTGTGGGCATGTGCTTCAATTCCCAGACTTTGAGTAGGATGAGATATTCGTAGAAAGTTTGCAAGGTACACCAGGCAAAACCCGGCCCCCCATCCAGGATGCCACCCAATACAAAATACATGTATAAGAAGCGCACAACCGGTCTCAAGGGTAAACGCAGAGATAAATCTTTAAGTGCCCTGCGTCGATCCACTTCGGTCTTTCCCAGAAAGAGATCCTGCCAGTTGATCTGACCATGTTCTAATTGGCGAACGGTTTCTACCGCTTCATCGCTGGAGTAGCGGTTATGCTTGTCAATCCAGCGGCTCAGTCCCTTACTGCAGGTGTAGTGGGGGTAGGTTTCTTTCAGAAAAGAGGTGGGGCCGTCGCAGACTTCCCGCTCTGTGTGGCCATAGTCAGAGAACCAGACCTTACCATGGCGGAACAGACGCATCTGATAGCGGGGATATTGAGTACTGTAGCGAATCCAGTGCCCCATGAACATCACCCGTTCCGCTACATAATACCCCACATACTCGCTGCTCTGGATGGCTTGCAGCCCTTCTTGAAAGAGTTCAGGGGTGATCCGTTCATCCGCTTCCAGGATATACACCCACTCATGTTTGGGGGGAACTTCCTGCAGCATCCAAGTCCGTTGCCGACCATGGCTTTCGAAGGCGTGTTGCACCACGCGAATCGGATAGCGTTTAGCAATTTCGACGGTGCGATCGCTGCTGAGAGAGTCAATCACGATGACATCATCTGACAGCATGGCCGATTCGATACAGGCAGCGATATCGATTTCTTCGTTGTAGGTCAGGATATAAATTGAGAACATACCGGCACTGCTTGAAAGAACTGGAGGAGATTGCAGGAGTGAGCTTTTTTGAGGATCCATTCCTTAGGTCTGAAAAACCAGAACTCCTGAAAAACCAAATCCTAAAAGAACAGGAGACAGGGCCATCCTAAACTTCCCCATCTCCTGCATTGCTCATCGTCTAACGAGCCTGTTTGCCTCCGCCAGTATCCATCCCTTTGAGTCCGATCCATCCAGTTGCGATATATCCAATGGCCAGTAAGAGACTATTGATCCCGGTCCGGAGGCTGGATTTTAATGTGGCTGTCTGAGCTTGCTTCTCCAACTGGAGTTTACGCTCACGAACTTTGGTTAAGCCTCGATCCTTGGCTTGTTTCGCCTGTTTCTCCAATGTGGTCGGATCTTGCTTATAACGCAGCAATTCTTCCTGCTGTTTCTGAAGCTGGGTCAGTTGGTCAGGGGTGAGTTGTCTTCCCTGAGCCTGACCACTTTTAATGACTTTATCCAGTTCTGCAAGACGCTGAGTATCATTCAGCAAGCTAGAAATTTGGAGCTGCTGTTGCTGAACCGTAACATCTACCTGGTTCTCAGCGGCTGAAGCTTCCTGGTTAATCCGTTTGACCGTATCATCCCGCTCAATCATGGCATTGTTAATGTGGAAGGGAATGATCAACAGGAAAACCAGGCCCATCAAGCTGGCAAACAGAAAGGCAGCCAGACCAACGAGTTTGCCGGGGCCAGGTCTGGAAGACATACTTCCTGTGGCCCCATCGATCCAAATAGCAACTAATAGAAAAGACAAACCTACCAGCGGTACCACGCCCCGATCGACGAGTTGAGAAACAAATCCCAACTGCCATTGACGTTCGAGTACGCTCGAAGGCGTAACCAGAGTCAGAACATCTACGATAAAAGAGAGAATCATAATGCTGCAGATGAGCTTCAGCAGCAGAGAAATGAGAGGCGCAAATTGGCGGATATCTGTTGCTTTCATGGATCGAAAGTAGGGTTACTAGGGTGTCTTGCCAACAATATTTTCAGGGATTGTTCCGTAGCTCAGGATACTACTAAACGCCATCCCATATGCGGTTACCGATTTCGCTCTAGCCTAGCTCTTCGGCAGAATAGCGTTGCGCTTAGCCAAACACTTGAAGTGCTTGCTGTTAGTAAAGGGAGAACTCGTCATAAACTTGGCGGAACCGCAGTAAATATACCTAAATACACTCAGGTATAAACTGTTATAACTAAATGGGCAAACAGAAACGGGCGAATAGGTTTGAGCGACGATCTGATTGTTCGATCTTAATTCTGGAAGGCATCAATTGCCTTAATTCTCTCACGACCGTTATACCTGAAATCGTCATCCCCTATCGATATCAATCAGTTAATTTAAGAAGCTGGGCTGCTGCAGGAGTTCTGGCTGCTTGATTGGGTTGAGACCCCACTTTTTGACAGGACTTTTTGACAGGGCTTTCTAGCACGGTGCTTCTGGGGCAGGGGGCTAGCCAAACATCCAAGTTTTAATGAACGGTATTGTTGGTATTGTGGTTTTTCAGGATATCCCTACCGAGATGGAAAGAACGATAGAGGTCCTAAGCAATCAGACTGACTTGATTCAGAGAGCCTTCTCTCTGGCTCTGGCTAAAATAGAAACGGCAATTGAGGAGAGGGGGCTCTGCACGATCGCACTGGCTGGTGGGAGTACGCCTAAACCGCTCTATGAGGCAATGGCTGAGCAGATCCTACCCTGGGATAAAATCCACGTCTTTTGGGGGGATGAACGCTATGTTCCCCCCAATCACCCGGACAGTAATCAGGCGATGGCTCGACGGACTTGGTTGGATCGAGTTCCAATCCCGGCTACCAATATCCACCCCATACCGACTGATGAGGCAGACCCCGCGATCGCAGCAATGAAACATGAAGCTGAGCTGCGGCTGTTCTTTGGTGATGATAAAAATATTCCCACCATAGATCTGATCCTGTTAGGGATGGGAGATGATGGTCATACAGCTTCATTATTTCCCCATACTGAAGCTCTGCAGGTTCAGGAGCGTTTGGTTACAGTGGGTAACAAGGATGGGCAACCCCGAATTACCTTTACAGTACCATTGATTAACCAGGCCCGCTGCGTTATGTTCATCGTGGCTGGGGCTGGTAAACAAGCTGCTTTAGCACAGATTTTTTCTCCTGTGGCCGATCCGATGGCTTACCCTGCGCGGTTAATTCAACCCCAGAGAGAGCTCTGGTGGTTACTTGATGAAGCTGCTGGACAACAGTTCAAAGCAGCTTCGTCCTGATTGAGACCTTGCTCAAGATGTCCTGAGGTTGAGGCTTGATCTGGCTCCCGCCCTTATGATGATTCCGATTGAAGGAAAAATCTCCATGATTGTCTGCCCTAATTGCAACCACCAAAATCCTGATGGCGCAACCCATTGTGAGGCCTGCTATACACCTCTACCCGCCACAGCCAACTGCCCGAATTGCGGTGCAACCATCCAGACAGATGCTCATTTCTGTGGTCAGTGTGGATTCAATTTGAAAGCAGTTAGAGGGGATGGAGAAATTACAATCGGCTCATCATCGGTGGGTGGGGCTCAGCCTGCTTCCTTAGGGGTTGTTTCTGGAGAGGCTGAGATCCCTGACTTGGTTGCCCCTGAACCGCTGGTTGCGCCTGAACCCCTACCTTTGCCCGAACTGACGCCTGTGAACTCAGATTCAGGATCTCATAATGTACCTCAGCCCGTTTCTTCTTTCTCAACGGGTTCCCTCGCCGGAGGGAATGCTCCTGAGGGGCAGGGTTCTGTCGGAACCCCTGCTTCCGTGGTCTCTCCAGGGAAGGGGTCTAAGACCCAATTGCAGCAGCAAGTAGCTCGTCTTCTGCATCTTCGAACGGAAACCCTGATAGAATTACCGCCTGGCCTTACGGTGATTCATATTGGTAAGCCGAACGATCGCATCCCTCCTGATCTGGATGTTTCTGGTTTTCCGGATTCTGACATCGTCTCCCGAATTCATGCTGATATTCGGGTGGAGGGGGACGCTTATTATATCGAAGATACGGGCAGCTCTAATGGCACTTATATTAATAACATCCCTCTTCCATCTGGGAACCGTCATCGTTTGAGAGCGGGAGATCGGATTTCCCTGGGTAAAGGTGACCGGGTTTCTTTCTTGTTCCAAATTTCCTGAATGTGATTACGCTGACTCTACTACATGCTAATCATCATGATGTCCCGGTTCAAAGTTGGACCTTTGAGCGGGAGTCAGTCATTCGTATTGGGCGAGCGACAGACAATCATGTGGTGCTCTACAGCGCAGTAGTTTCCCGCCATCATGTAGAACTTCGGCTCAGCGGAACTTCTACCTGGGAGGTTGTCAGCCTGGGAACCAATGGAACCTATCTGGATGGTAAGCGAATTACCCAGGCTCCAATTTCCGACGGCATGATTATTCGATTAGCCCGCTCTGGTCCTAATATTCAGATTAATTTGGGTCAAAATCTGTTGCAACCTCCTGTTTCTCTGGTAGGGGAGGTGACGCTAGGGCAGCAGCGGGGTAAGAAGTTACCAGAAAATATGGCGACAAGCGACAATCTTTCTACGCCCAGAGAAGATCGGTCGTCCCTGCCCATGGAAGTGTTACAGGTTGATCCCCATTTGCCAGCTAAGGATACCCATACCGGAGAGCGGCAAAGTGAGGAGCCAGCCAATGACAGCTCTTTAACGGTTCAGGCTGAGGAAAAGGAGTCGGCTGTGCCGTTGCCAGTGATCCCTGCTCCTGCTTCTGTTGTGGTAGGGCAACGGTTGAGTCCAGGGCAACGGTTTAGCATTGAAACGGGTGAGCCCCTGCAAGTGAAGCAGGTGATTGGTCCCTATCAGGTGCTGGAAATTCTGGGTCAGGGCGGTATGGGGATTACCTATCTGGCTTGGCGAGATGGCCAGAGTGTGGTTCTGAAAACCTTGAATCCAGAATGGATTAACCATCCTAAAGCGCTGGAACTCTTCGATCGGGAGATCAAAGTCTTACAGCAACTGACCCATCCTGGCATTCCGCGACTGCTAGATTCTTTCTCAATTAGCAAGCAACCTTATCTGGTTATGGAAATGATCCATGGTCAGAATTTGTGTCAGTACATAGAAACCCAAGGGGCGGTTTCTCAGAAGCAGGCGATCGTCTGGATCTTGGAGGTCTGCGACATCCTGGTTTATCTACATAATCAGGTACCACCGATTCTGCATCGGGATATTAAACCTGAGAACTTGATTCGGCGAGCAGTTCCCAGAGGCGATCGAGAAATTGCCGTGGTGGACTTTGGTGCGGTTAAATTTCTGGCCCTGGAGGCCGGAACCCACATTGGCTCAGCGGGCTATACGGCACCGGAACAACAGGGAGGACATGCCACCTCTGCGTCTGATTTGTATGCCCTAGGGCCGACATTGGTGTTTCTGCTGACTGGTCAGGATCCCAGCCTCTTTTACAAGTATTCAGGTCAGGAGTTTCGGCTCCAGGTGCAAGAGATTCCGAATTTGACCCCGGAAATGCGGATGATTGTTGAAACCCTGACAGAGCCGGATCCGGAGCAACGGTATTATTCGGCAACCGAGGTCGCTGAGGCTTTACGGCGGATCCAGGCTTAGCTATAAGGTTTAGGATTCGATCCGGGGTAAGCCCATGCTGTAATTGAGCACTCGGCTGTCCAGGTTGTAGCTGATGTCGCCCTTCTGGAGGAGCGATCGGACAAAATGTTCCAGATCGGAACCAATGCGGCGGAGGTTGTACTCGGTCAGATCCGCCCCAGCATAGTCAGTAATGAGTTCGTCAAACTTACGATAAACCTGTTGCAGAGCAGTATCATTCCAAACCAGCTCGTTATCTGGATCGACATCCAGGGTGAGCACATCATCCTTCTCCACCAAACTATCCTCTTCAATCTGAGCCGTAAAGATATGAATATGGCGGGTTGTGGATTTCAGCATCATAAGACTTTGCCTGTTTACTTCCTGGAATTTATTGTAAACGCTTGGCGGAATTCCAATAGAGAGACTAGAGTTTGGAATGCATCATAGTCTCCCATAAAAATCCTCTATGAAACTTCTGTTCATTCGCCATGCTCAATCGATCGGCAATCAGCAACGACGAATGCAGGGCCATGGGGACTTTGAATTGTCGGAGGATGGGCGACGACAGGCCGAGAAATTAGCGCAACGGTTGATGGCAGAATTCTGGTGGCCCTCCCATGTTTACACCAGTCCGCTGAAACGGGCTGTCCAAACAACAGAAATCTTACTGAACAACTTTATAACGGTTCCCTTGCCCGCTGCTGTCAGGGATCTGATTGACAGCAGTTCGGAATTGTCAGGGGTAGGGCTGGATGGAAAACATCCGCATAAACTGCAACTCCATTACGCAGAGGAGCTCAAAGAACACCAAAACGGAATCTTGACAGGATTGACCTGGGCTGAAGCGCAGGCTCAGTATCCAGAACTCTGCCAGACACTGGAGACCTCCCTCGACTGGATTCCGATTCCGGGCGCTGAGTCCCTGCAGGAAGCCCGGGGGCGAACGAAGCAGTTCATTCAGGCCCTGCTGACGCAGCATCAGGATTCAGATCAGATCTGGATTGTGACCCATAGCTGGATTCTGCAACATCTGATTTCAGAACTGTTAGGGTCGGATCGCTCCTGGCGGATGCATGCTCAAAATACAGCCCTGTTTGAATTCTGGATTAATCTGACCCGCTGGAACTGTACGGATCAGAATCTGTGGAACACGGATCTCTGGCAGATTCGTCGTTTCAATGACTATCGGCACCTGTTACCCTGAGTCCCGCAGGGGCAAAACTTGATGTCTTTGAGCCACGGCCATGGGCATAGAGAGGGGGGGTAAAACTACTGTGAAATCCCTGCTTTTGTAGCAAGGCTGACAAACCCATCTCTAGACTGATAGGATTAGGATCACATCATTTGTTAATAAAGTCATAATATTATGGCTGTCAAATAGCCAGTCGCCGAGATCAATATGGTTAATCCCGCCAACGATATTGCCAGGCAGGCTCGTCAGGGTAGCGTTGCAGCCATTATTCAGGTTCTTAATGATCAACTGTCCGATCAGGGTGTCAGGACAAGAGCCGTATTCTCAGACCGGGTGCTGCAGCTTCTTTGTGAAGCAGCCACCACCGATCAGCTCGAGCAGGTGCTCCTCGTTGATCGGGTCAAGCAGATCCTGGAATCCATCTCACCCCGGCATGTGCATCGGGTCAATATTAACAGTCGTATTGTTCGGGAACAACAATTGCTCTGGCTGGATGAAATTAACCGGGATCCGGAGAGCCAGCTTTTGTGGTCTCAGGAAATTACCTTGGCTAAGCCCAACATCCTGAGTCGTTTTCTGCAAGAGCGTAAGGCGCAGCGATCGGGCTATTCCAGATCTGCCCTGCCCCGTCCCCTCCCCTCTCGACCGTTCCGGGAACAGCGCCAGTTTTGGCGAGGCATGTTGGGGGGGGCTGGCTTGAGCTTTCTGGCTCTGGCTGCCGCTTTTGGTCTTTGGCACCTATCTGGAATGAGGTCTGGCAGTGAAACCCAGCCCAATACAGCCTTGAACCCGGCCCCCTCTCCGGCCGAGTCCCCCGTGTCTCCGGAGGGGACTTCCCATCCGGCTGTGGCAAAACCGGTATCCCAGATCAAGTCTGTGGTGCCTGCTCGCAAAGATGATCCTTTTGTTGAGGCTGTGCGACTGGCAGAGCAAGCGTCCCAAGAGGGTAAGCAGGCCCAAACTTCAGTAGAATGGTTGCAACTGGCAGCCAAATGGCAAAGAGCATCTGACCTGATGGGCCAGGTTTCTCCTAAAGACGATCGCTACAAAACGGCTCAATCGCGCCGACAGTTCTATCGCCAAAATAGTGAATCAGCTTTGCAGGAAGCTGAGAAAAAACAGGCCACAATTAGTGAATAACCTGCATAGGGGCTGGTAACTGATGCTGTTTAGTCCGCGCTTGCAACAGGAGCTTCCAGGCCATGAGGAAAGGAACCGAGGGCAGGAGCAGTTTCAATCCGGTAAAAAGTTGTCTGTCCTTCAGGGCAACAAAACCCCAGTGTAAGTTCAAGTAGTTTTGAATGTCTTTGATGCTGGGAAGTTGCGCCTGATGCTCAGGACGGATATGAGCGTAGATTTTCTGTTTGATTTTCAGGTTCGTGTTTAGCCGTTCCTGAATCGAATTTTTTCGATTCGACCCACCTTCCCAAACTGTTCGGTAAGCCAAACCTTGATTGATAAAGATGGCATCCCCAAATTGAGCAATTCTCACCCAGGAGTCAATATCGTCACAAACGGTGAGATGGATGTCCCATCCACCTGATTTCAGAAACGCCTCTCGGGAAACCGCAACCTGAACGGGGGTCCCAAAGGCGACTTGCTCTAGCAGCATGCCACGGTGAATATTAACTTGAGGAATATGAAACACTGGCACAGGCCCGATCGAGGGGGTGCAACCTAACAGATGGCCGCCACTGTTAACCTGAATTGCCTGGCCAGAACAAATAACGGCTGTGGGATGCAGGGCGATCGCCTGCAACATGACTTCAATACAGTTAGGGGCCAGATAATCATCATCGTCTAAGAATTTGATCCAGGTTCCTGTAGCCTCAGCCACCCCGACATTAACGGACTGGGAGTGTCCGCAGTTAGACTCGTTGCGCACATATTTTAACCGGGCATCTCCCTGGTCTTGCAGACTGCTGACTAGATGGCCCATCCGTTGGGCTGTCTCATCTGTAGAGGCGTCATCGATCACAATGACTTCACAGGGGAGGGATTGGTTCAGGGCAGAATCAATGGCTCGATTCAGGAATCCCCATCGATTGAAGGTTGTGATGACAATAGTAAACGTGGGTGGCGGCATGCGGGATGGCTTATAGCAACTGTCATGGGAATGAGGTGGGGTAGACACCCCCTTGTCCCCCATCTGTTAGGGCATCGCTATAGGGATGACTTCCTGATCAGGAGATAGTTCAGTCATCGGAATGGCCAGGGAATTCTTCTTCAGCTTAACATGCTGACCCAATTTAGCTGGGAGAGCAGTCAAGGTCTGACCAGTCTTGCGAAAGGGTTGTTTTTTAAAAGAAACGGAGTAAGATTGCACTACGTTTCTCGCCAGGAACCATAGGTGACCAGAGATAGGCAATCAGAGACAGTACTATTGTCATAGGAAAAGTATCTATGACCAGGAACCTTCGCAAAAATAACCTGCGACCACCCAAAAAAAACAGTTATCCAGTTCCGCCTTCTGGGTTGATCCCGGATCGCTTTCCGGCTGCATCTGAGTCAGTCCCGGGGGGCCAAGGTATGGCACTGGAAGAAAAATACCCAGACCTGTTACAGACACACTCCGTCATGCGGCCAGCTTCAACGCCATCCGGTCAACCTCCGTTGCGAGAAAGCATCCCAGCCCGAAATCCTTCCCGTCGTAAGACTCGCAGACTGCCCTCCTGGTTAGTGAGCTGGCATCTCTGGACCACGATCGGCATCCTCAGCTTTGGTGGAGCGGGTCTGGTTGCGGCCAATTTTCTCTTCCGTCTGCCCATGTTGCCCAACTGCCCAGCGATTTACTGGCCCCTGGCATCGGCTTCTATGCGCCTCTCCTGTGCCCAAGGCATGGCTGAACGGCGCACCTCCACCGATCTCCTGCAAGCAATCGAACTGGTCAATGCCCTGCCTCTGGACCACCCCATGCGTCCTGCGATCAATCGCTATATTGAGCAATGGGCGAAGGAGTTGCTGGACCTGAGTGAGCAGGATTTTCAATCAGGGAAACTGGATGAGGCGATCGCCCATGCGCGTAAAATTCCGACGAATACCAGTGCCTATCGGTTGGTGAACGATCGGGTGCTGCGCTGGCGTAAAATCTGGTCTCAGGCTGAGGAGATTTACCGTCAGGCTGAAGCTGAGTTGCGAAAATTGAACTGGCATCAGGCTTTCTGGCAGGCCGTTCGTCTGCAAGCGGTGGGGAATACCTATTGGGAAACGACCCGCTACCAGCAATTTTTAGACAGCTTACGACAGACCCGTTCCGAGAGTAATAAGTTATTCGAAGCCCGTGAGCTGGCAGAAACCGGGAATCTGGATAATTTGTTGAAGGCGTTGCAAGTGGTCAATGGCGTCCGTCCGAACAGCTATTTGTATCAAGAGGCCCGTAGGTTAGTCACTAAGTTTGGCCGTCAATTCATGGATCAGGCGGAGGCTACCCTGACTGGGGGCGATCTGCAAACAGCAATTGCTGTAGCCCGCCGGATGCCAGCAGGGGTGGGACTGAAGCGGGAAGTTCAAGACTTTATCAGTTTGGGGCAGGCTGCGTTGAGGGCTCGTTCTGGGCAGATTGCAGATTTAGAGGCTGCCATCGCCCAAGCTCAGCAATTGGCTCCAGGTCGTCCGCTCTATGGTAAAGCTCAGGATCTGGTGGCCCGCTGGCAACTGGAGATTGAAGGGGTGAGCTATCTGGAGCGGGCCAGGGAAGTGGCTAAAGGGGGAACGGTGAACGAATTGTTGGCCGCGATCTCTGAAGCGGAAACCATTCCCCGTTCGAATCCCATGCGCGAAGAGGCGCAGCGGGAAATCAGTCGCTGGTACCGCCAAATCGAAACCATCCAGGATCGTCCCTATCTGGATGCGGCACAACAACTGGCTGCTGGTGAGGATATTGCCTCCCTGCAGGCGGCGATCGATCAGGCGCAGAAAATCCGCTCTGGACGGGCACTCTATGGAGAAGCTCAGGGCAAAATCCAGGAGTGGACAGATCAGATCCAGACGATCCAGGATCAGCCGTACCTGGATCAGGCCGAGCAACTGGCGCAGGCTGGAGATTACCGGGCAGCCATCGATGCGGCTGAAGCGATTCAGTCTGGAAGGGCACTCTATCGGGATGCCCAGGCTAAGATTCGAGGCTGGAAAGGCTTTATTGAAGCTCGTCAGAACCTGCAGGAAGCCTATCGGTTAGCCACATCTCAGACACCAGAGGCTTTGGGATCAGCGATTCAGGTGGTGAATCGGATTCCGGCTGGTAGCGATCTGAGATCGCAGGCTGATACGCTGGTTAATCAGTGGAGCCGCCAATTATTGGCTCTGGCCGAGACGCAGGCCATGTATAACCTGCTGGATCAGGCGATCGCGATCGCCCAGAAGATTCCCGCCCAGGCCGATGTCTATAGTGCGGCGCAGCAGGATATTACCACCTGGAAACAGCGGAAAGCAGGCGTACCTGCTGGCAGCCCACCCCAGTGAGGCAGATTACAATTAGCGGCCAAAAAAGTGAGCCAGCCCTTGCTTGAGGGCATGAATCAAAGATTCATGTTCCTTCAAGCTCTCCTCAGCAGCCCATTCCACCTGTTGCACGAGATCCTCTGGCAGGGCCAGTAAATCCACCAGGCGGCGATAGGCGGCCTGCTCCTCTGCATTAATCAGATCTTCCGTTTCAGAACGGCGGCTGGCCTTGATCACCATATAGCCCAGTTTCAGAACCAGTTCCCGATCGTCGGTGTGGGGCAACTTTGGAATCAATTCTTCCAGGGGAATATTCTGAGCCATGTATTCCTGTAATTCTGACTGTAGGGCCTGGCGCTGCTCGCTGTCTTCGGCGAACAGCATCGAGAACTGCTCCACCATCAAATCTGCTTCCTCTGGAGAGAGTTCTCCATCAGACCAGGCCATAGCGCAGACTGTTCGCAGAATCGTCATCTCGCGGGGAGAAATATGGGGGGGGATAGGCGGTGTCATAATGGGGAAGAATTGATGGGAATAGGCGAAACTAATTTAAAGGTTTCTTCGTCCTGTTTCAAGTTTTGCAACTGATTCCTTCCATTTGCTGCGCTCTGCCATCCTGGAAAGTGTACCTGCTATGGCTAAAGTCAAGTCTACTCCCCCAACCCCTGAGTGGAGAGACATGACCGTTGGTGTTCAACCCGAACCTCCTCCAGCCCAACTGGAAAATATTAAAGCCCAACTGGATCTGATTCTCCTCTCTCTGGAGGCATTGGTTGGGATTGGGTCTGAAGCGATGCTGCAGGCTGCAGAAACACTGCAATTGGAGTCCGTGTTGAGCGATCGGGTCACCCTCTGGCGACTTCGCCAGTCCAGCCCGCTTCGCAAGGGCCAGGGCGGTCGGAAAAAGCTGGATGTGGAAGAGGCTAGAGCCCTGGTGTTGATCAGTTGTCATCTGGCCCGCCAGCATGCGGCTGTGATTCGTCAAGCTGTATCTCTCCTGGAACAGCTCACTGCACAAAACCGCCCACCCCATCAGGCATCCCTGTTGGGCGATTACCTGGATGGGTTCAGCAATACCTATCAGGAGCGGATGGAAGGGGGTGAGGATCTCCGTGCTGAGCACCTGACGCACCTGGCCCTGAGACTGTTGATTGATCTGCTGTTTTATAGCAGCCCGGGTGGTTCCCGCCGCCTCTGGCTAGCGTTGTTAGACCGCTCTACCCCTGTTACCGTCCCTCCGGCAGGTCAAGGATAACGTGATCGATGAGAAGTGCTCCTTCTACCCAACGACGGTTTACCGCTCCCACCTGCGTCCTGGAGATTGCAGGGGAAGAATCTCCCCTGTCTCGCTGGTTAGGGCAGTCAGCCTTGAAGCAGTTGCAGTTTCGTCTCTGGTTGGTTGATCCAGACTGCCCTAACCAGCAGCAGGTGATTTTGCAGGGCGATCGTACCGAGCTGGAAATGCTGGTGGATCAGGTGGAAGCCTATGTCCAGACCCTGTTGGGCCATAGTCTGAAGCCAGAGACTGACCTGGAAGTCATCCCTCCAGCTTTCCAGGCTTCAAGCACAGGGTCTATCTCCCTGCAGCCCAGGGGGCTGCTTTCCCATGAATTAATTCCTGGTTCCCTGGCAGCGGCGGAATCTCCAGCTTCCATTGCTTTGAGTGCGATTCAACTGTCTGATTTGACAACGGTTCTGGATCTCTATGGGCTAGAAGTGAAGGCGATTCCCCAGTTAGGCCAGCAGCGTCGAGGGGTGGCCTGGCTGGGCCAGTGGCAAATGGCGGCGGTGGCACTGGTCACGGTTGGGCTAACAGCAACGACGCTCCGCTTGATGACTTCTTCCAGACCGCCGCTGCAGACTTCCTCTGCCCCCGAGGCGGCGAAGTTGGATCAGCCCCAGGAAATTGCCTCTGAGTTGGATCGGCCTCTGTCCTCTCCGTTTCCCTCGGGTTCTGCAGTTCCTGCTTCCCCCGTGAAGCAGACGGCTCAAGGGGCAACGCCTGCACCCGTACCATCGCCTGGAGCCAAAACACCCAGCCAATTGGCCCCAGCTTTTCCGCCAACGTCCCCCTTCCCGGTGGCTAGCCAGCCCCAGGTAGCGATCGCGCCAGTCCCTGCATCCTTGCCCTCCACGGCCCTGCCCCCCCTGACCTTACCCCCTCTGAACCAGCCTGAACTCAAGGAGCGTCAGGGAGCGGTGCCGCCTACGGGAGGGACTTCGGCAGGTCAGATCAGTCCGGCGGCTCCGCCAGCATTGCCTCCAGCCGCCAGAGACTCGGTCGATCGCCTCGCCCGTCGATCGGAACTGAGTAATGCTCAGCAGGCTCCGGCTGCCTCTGCCCCGATCGCCTCAACCACCACCCCTGATGTTCTGGGCCAGGGAAATTCTCCCCGACGGGCCGCTCCTGCTGCTCAAGCAGGGAATTTTAGCCAGGGGCGGGCAAGGGAAGAAAACCGGACTGCTTTTGATACCGTGCCCCAGGTGGCTGAGGTGAGGCAGTATTTTCAGCAACGCTGGCAGCCCCCCGCAGGGCTAGCACGAATTTTGGAATACAGTCTGATTCTGAGCCCGGCGGGCAAGCTGCAACGAATTGTGCCCCTGAATCAGGCGGCGATCGACTACTTTGATCAGGCGGAAATCCCCCCTGTAGGGCAAGTGCTGGTCTCACCCTGGCAGGACAAGCAAACCCTGGTGATTCGCCTAGTGCTGAGCCCAGATGGAAAGGTTCAGGCTTTCTTAGAGTAGGTCCTTCACCCCCGATCGAGGATGGCCATCAGGTCATCGGATAGGGTGACTGGGTCAAAGGGCTTGGCAAATACGGCTGTAACACCCAGGTCAGCAAACCGACGTTGATCGGCAGCCTGCACTTTAGCGGTTAACAATACGACCGGGATATTTTGGGTCTGGGGATTGGCACGTAATTGCAGAAAAGCCGTAGGACCGTCAATATCTGGCATCATTACATCCAGAAGAATCAGATCTGGTTTCTCGGTTTCAGCCTTAGCAATGCCTTCATGCCCAGAGGCTGCGGTAATAACCTCCCAGTCTCCCATGATTTCCAGACTGGCCTGGGCGACAGTCCGGATATCTGCCTCATCATCCACGATCAGAATGCGCTTAAGAGTCATAACTGCCTGCCTCTGATAACACCTCATCGGGGCCGGAGAGGGGTAGGGTGAAGTAGAATGTACTTCCTTTCCCTAGGACACTTTCGGCCCAAATTTTTCCACCATGCTGCTGGATAATGCTACGACAAATTGCCAGTCCTAGACCAGTCCCCCCTTTTTCCCGGGAATCAGAGGCATCTACCTGTTGGAAACGACCGAAAATCATTTCAATCTTATCGATCGGAATACCCCGTCCCTGATCCTGAATGGAAAAGAGCAGGGAGGAGCGGGGAGGAGCAGCAGGGAGGTGGTAAGCAGCGGAGGTCGGTGGGGAAAAATGGGCCGATGAGGTAGAGAGTAGCAGGTTATCCCGATCGGCTGTCTCGGGCTGACTGATGATGGTTGCCTTCACCCAGATCGTGCTTTGGGGCGGAGAGAATTTAATCGCATTGCTTAAGAGATTGGTCAGGGTCTGGATAATGCGATCGCTATCTGCCCATAGAGGAACCGATAGGGGTGTGACCGACAAAGTAATCCCAGCTTTATCGACCAGGGGATGCATGGTGGCTGCTGCCTGCTGCATTAAATCTGCGGCGTCACAGAACCGCTTTTCCATCGTGATTCGGCCAGATTCAATCCGCTCTAGGTCCAAAATATCGTTGACCAGGCGAACCAGGCGATCGGCATTGGCAACAGCAATCTCCAGCAGATGTTGTCCTCGCTCTGCCAGGGTGCCTAGCTTGCCGGTTGCGATCAACCCCAGGGCTCCTCGAATCGAGGTCAGGGGAGTCCGCAGTTCGTGACTGACCACTGAGATAAATTCGTCTTTCATCCGATCGATGGATTGCCGCTCGGTGATATCTCGAAAGATAACGACGGTGCCCACAATTTCATCCTGGAATGCCTCTGATTCGGAGGTTTGTACCAGGGGGGAGAGGGAGGAGGCGTCCCCGACTTCGCCGACTGGATTAATATAGTGGCGTTCTCGAATGGGCGTACTGATATATTCCACCGGGAAACAGGAACCATCCTGCCGCCAGAACACTTCATTACTGCGGTGCTGGATATTTCCTTCCCGGAGAGAGGTGTAAATAGGGGATTCCTCCAGGGGATAGGGTGTACCATCCGGTTTATTGTAATAAATCGTGCCGTGCAGGGGTTGGAACAGCAACTCTCCCATCTGATAACCCAACATTCGGCTGGCTGCCGGATTCATAAAGGTAATCCGGCCCTGCAGATCAACACCACAAATCCCTTCCCCGGCAGAGTTGAGAATCAGTTCGTTTTGATGGCTGAGCCGTTCAAAAGCGACTTCAATCTGCTTGCGATCGGTGATGTCGCGCACAATCACCAGAACTTCATCTTGCCCGCTGACGACCACGCGACCTTCCTGGTAGTAAACCCGGCCATTAATCTGAACCTGGTACTCGTAAACCTGACTCTTACCTGTTTTGAGGGCTTGTTCGATAAAGTGCAGGCGCTGATTGGCCAGTTTGGTGGGCATCACCTGGTAGATATTCTTACCGACCTCTGTTTCTGGCCAGGCCACAGTGAAGTCTTTGCCAGGGATAAAATCCAGATAACCACCGCTACGGCTCATCCGGATCATCAAATCGGGCATCGCATTGAGTAAGGCCCGATGGGCAGCAGCCTGTTGTTGGGTTGCCAACAGCAGCAGGAGCACCAGAACGACCAAGCAAACAACCACCAGGCCCATTCCCAGGAAAATCCCCGCCACGAGCGCCTGACTCATTGCCTTCTGAACCAGAAAAGTGTACCAGAGCAATAAAACCGCCATGACACCCCCGGTGCCAATCAACATGGGTAGCCACTGCTTCCATTGGCTTTGAACAGGCTCTGGGGTCATATGGGTTCCCCGACAGGATAAATGCGCTCTCCACCATCTGCCTTAGCTCGGGTCAGGGCTGCCATGGCCGATCGATAGAGATCCGGGATCTCTTGACCGTGGTTGGGATATTCGCTAATGCCAGCACTGAACGTCACCTGAAAAGGAGTCTTAGGACCAGAAAAAGCTTGTCGTTTCAGCAACCTCAGGACCTCATTCAGCCGTTCCATCCCTTCTGGGGCGCTCATCCCATACATTCCAATCACAAAAGCGGCCCCGCCCCAGCGGGCAATAATGTCCTCACTGCGGAAAGTTTGTTTCAGCAGTTTACCTAACCAGTGCAAGACCCGATCGCCCACCGCGTGGGTATGTTGATCGTTAAGCTGGTTAAAGTGGTCCAAATCCAGCACTGCCAACGTCCAGGGATGGTGGTAGCGATCGGACCAGATGCAAAAGCGCTGCAATTCCTGCATGGATTTTTGCTGGTTGGCAGCGCCAGTCAGGGGATCGATTTCGGCCAGATTGCGGATCAGGCGGGTTCGCTCCAGCCGATTGTGCATCCGTGTTAACAGTTCTGGACCGGTGATCGGCTTACTGATAAAGTCATCGGCTCCAGCCGCAAAGACCCGCCGAATGGTTTCGGCATCATTGCGGGCAGTTAAAAACAGAATCGGGAGCCAGTTCAACTGAGCATGGTTCCGAATGGTCTGACAGAGCTCAATGCCATCGCGCTGAGGCATTTCCACATCCAGGACTACCAATTCTGGATTCACGGCCTCCAGAATGGCATCGAATTGCAGGGGATCGGCCAGGGTGGCGACCTGAAATCCCCAGGGTTCCAGCAGTTGCTGGAGTGTGGTCAGGATAATGGGGTCATCATCCACCACCAGAATCCGAGTCGCGCTGGACCGAGTTTTCTGGTGGACTTGTCGGAGGAGATCCAGGGTTAAATTCAAGTCGAGGGCGTGGCTGAGCAGGGGGCGTCCTCCCAGACGAGCGATTTCAACCCGATCGACCGGCATGGTTTCGATTGTCAGGGTGAGTGTAGGGACAGGTGGGGCACAGGCGGTCAATTCACCCACAAAGGGGAGGGCGGCCTCACCCATCTCGGTTTGAGTCAGATCCACCAGGGCCAAGTCGGGGCGTTCCCCTCGGATCAGATCCCTGGCTACAGAAACGCTCGAAGCTGCCGTGATCCGGAAATCCGCTGCCGGAATTTGGGTCAAGTTTTGTATCAGTTGGCGATCGGTGGTGACGACCAGCAGATTGGCCTGTTTGGAGGTGGTGGGTTGGGCCCAGGCAGACGGGTCGATCTCCGACTCTCCGGGTGGACTATCCAACTGGTGGCGCAGGGTGGCGATCTGTTGCCCCAGTTTCGTGGCCTGATCGGGTCCAGGAGATGACTCGGCTTCCAGGATTTCTTCCAGGGATCGAGCCAGTTTGGTGGCCCCATGGAAACCAAACATACCAGCGGAGCCAGCCAGCTTATGGGCTTCTCGGGCGGCTTGGTACCGCAGTTCATCCGTAAGTTGGCCCTGGTGCAATTTTTCGATCGCCTGTTCCAGAACGGTGACCCGCTCTAATAGGCTGGGCTTGAAGACCAGCCAGGCTTGAGTGACAGCAACCTGAGTTTTGGCCTGCCGGGTCGTCTGGGTGGCCTCATCCTTGGGGCTTCCAGGGGCTTTTTCGACAGTGGGGGCTGGTTTTTGGAGGGAATCGAGTTCTCGTAACCGATATCCCAGCCCGTAAACCGTTTCAATCAGGTCTGCGGCACCTACGGCCCGCAGTTTCTGACGTAACCCTTTGATGTGGGCTTTAACGGTGTCTTCTCCGGGTGAGTCGTCAAAAGACCAGAGATGATCCAGAATGGCACTGCGGCTGAACACCCGACGATTGTTGCGCAGGAACAACTCCAGCAAAGAATATTCTTTCGGGCTCAAGGGTAGAGATTGGGACCCATAGGTCACCTGGCAAGTAGTGGGGTCGAGACAGAGGTCTCCCCATTGCAGAATAGGCGATGAGGGGACTTCTCCCCGCCGCAGCAGGGCTCGAATTCGGGCGGCTAGTTCGGCAATGTTAAAAGGCTTGACCACATAATCATCGGCCCCGGCATCGAGGCCCATAATTTTGTCGTTGCTGGTGTCTCTGGCTGTGAGGAGCAGGATAGGCATATGGTAGTTTTTAGCCCGCAACTTGCGACAGAGACTCAGGCCATCCAGCTTGGGTAGCCCCACATCCATCAGGATTAGGTCATAGTTGACAGATTCTGCTAAATCCAGACCTTCCTGGCCATCTCTGGCCACATCAACAGCATACCGCTGCTCAGTCAAGGCGTCTGTAAGCACTCCCGCGATATTCTGGTCATCTTCCACCAGTAGAATCCGCATGGTGGATTTCCTCAGGCTGACAACTTTTTATTGTAGTTAACTCTATTAAATCCAATCAAATCCTGGTATGTGCAGCCATTGAGTCCACATTCGTTGATAGAACTGGGCTGAGGAAATGGGTAATCCCAGCCAGATAGGAAGAAAGTATAAATAGCACAGTCCGATCGCACCGATTCCGGTTAGGGCGAGATACCGCCAGCGGGGATATCTCAACAACCAGTCACTGACCAGAGCTAGGGCAATAAAGCTGAAGACAGCAGCACTCATGTAGTGATAGAGAAACAGACAGCGTTTGACGATCAGCCAGGGTAGATAGTTGGCCGCATAGCCAATCAGAACAAAGGCTGTTGCTGGTTGGATTTGCCGTAGACCCGCAATCGAGAGTGCCCCGATCGCCAGAGTAGAGAGCCACCACAGAATGGGGTTACCCAGGGCATTGATCACCTGGTATTGCTCCCCTTGCAGTTGAAAGTAGTAGGTAATTCCTCGGGCCAGAACTGGCCAGGACAAGACTGCCGAACAATAGGGATGAACCGGTTCTGCCCCAGCTTTGGGGATGACCTCGGTGGAATTATGCCACCAGATCATGTGGATTTGTGCATTCACCAGGGTCTTCCAGAATTGGGGCAGCACTTCAGCTACCGATTGGGGGGCGAAATAATCAGGACTCTCCAGAATATGAGGCACCCAGACCAGTCCATAGAAGCCGATCGGCATCACACCAAAACAGAGCAGATATTGCCACCAGCGCAGTTCCGTGAATCTGGCCAGCAACCCCAAGCGTGGTAAAGACTCGGGACGCAGCAGGGCGATGATCCAGACCAGACCCGCCAGCAGGGCGGTCATCAGGAAGAACCCTAACCCATTCCATTTCACTGAAGCGCTGGCTCCTAGCATCAGGCCGGAGAGGCAGAGAATCAGGGTGCGGGTCTGGCCCTGCCGTTCTAAGCCAACCAGGAGTAAAATTTGGGCAACCAGGCCACAAGCCACCAGGAAAACATTGATCAGACCGAGACGAGATTCGACCAGGAACAGACCATCAGCCAGGGTAAAAAATCCTGCCAGGACAGCCACCCGCAGACGACCTGTTAATCGATAGGCCAGGCCCATGACCAGGACGGGGATGATCGCCCCTGTGATGGCACTGGCAATCCGATAGCCAATAACGTTCTTGCCCAGGAGCAGAATGGCCAGCAGGATAAAATATTTGGCCAGTGGAGGGTGGCCCTCCCAGGGAGCCTTACCCTGCAGGTACTCTTCTGCATAGGTGGGGAAATACACTTCATCAAAAACGGGGAATGTTACATAACCCAGCAACCAGAACCGGAATAGAAGAGCGATAGCAAAAATCCCCAGGGCACTATAAAGGACTCGCCGATCGCGCTCTTCCTGCAAAGCAGGCTGACTGGGTTCCAGTGCAGTTTGACTTGTCATCCCCATTTTCCTCTATGGCTCTGGTGTGCTCATGTACCGTTGTTGAAACCAAGTGCCGCCCCCGATCGCCAGGGCCAGCAAGGCGATCGCCCCCATTAACGGGATGACCTGATGGGCCGTCACCACCTGTACTCCAGAACTCCCCAACAGGACAAAGGGGGCAACTCCGAAGGGGGTTCCCAGGAGGGTTCCCAGCCAATAATCTTGGCGACGAATTGAGCTGAGCCCCCCCACGAAGCTGACCACGCCATAGGGGATGACCGGAAAAAGACGGGCGGCAAAAGTGTAGGGTATACCGCCTGATTGCAACTGTTCGCCCAGCTCATGCCAGGATTGGGAAAGATAGCGCTGAACGAGTTCCTGTCCCAGGCGACGGGAGAGTTCAAAGGCCAAAATGGCAGAGAGACATCCGCCAGCGGAGGTCAGAATCAACCCTTCCCACCAGCCATAAATCGCTCCTCCAGCCAGATTAAATGCGGTTGCTGGCAGAATCAACAAGGTTGCTCCAGCATAGGCCAGCAAGAAAACAACCCGTCCCCAGATACCGGCCTGTTCGACCAGGGTTTCAATCTGATGGAATTGAACAGGATGGGTCAAGAAGAGAATCCCCAGCAGCAGGCCAGCAATCCCTAAAACTCCCAGTATTAATAGTTGTCTGATGGTCATAAGTAGGTCGGCTCAATTCAATCGAGGATAAGTCTAGGGGTCTGTCCTCGTCCCCATCCCCCCTTGGGATCATGCAGCTCACCCACTGACGGAAATTGATGGATGAGTTTTGTAGGCTATTCAGGGTTTCCTGGCAATGGCCTCACAGAGATTTGCGAACACCATGAAATTAAGTTGATAGAACAAAAGGATACCTGCATCTTGGGCTAGATTAGTGGCGATGCGAGGGTATTTCTTGATGGACAGGATTGATCTCTGACAGATCCTTAGGATCGTGGATTTAATAACTCCGAAATTTTCAGCCCTCACCCCCAACCCCCTGCCCCCTCCCCCTCTCCCGCCGGGAGAGGGGGCAGGGGGGTGAGGGCAATCAGGAGTTTATCGGTGTTATTTAATTCTCATTCCTTAGGAGAGGTGGTCAGCATTTTGCCTGAAGGTCTTGTCCCTGAAAAATCCTGAACGGATTATTGGTTTTCTTTCTTGTTTAACTTTGCCGTTCTTCTGGCTTCAAGGGATGTAACCCGAATCACACAGAATGTTGTGTCTATAGTGGAGCGAATGAAATGCCCCTCAGTCTAACCCTGCTGTGGCTGATAGCAGGCATTGTGCTTTGTACAGCAGAGTTATTCCTGCCAACGGCTTTTGTCGCCTTTGTGATGGGGATCAGTGCTCTCCTGACGGCCCTTGTGTCCCTGGTGCTGCCTCAATTTGGTTTGCAGGTGCTCTTATTTATCGGACTGTCTATTGTCTTAATCTGGGTCAGCCGCCGCTTTATTCCCGATCGCAAAATTTCCCGCAACCTGGATGCCGTTGAAGCCAGAACGCTGACAGAAATTCCTGCCGGGGATGTGGGCCGCGTCATCTATGAAGGCAACTCGTGGCAGGCTCGTTGTGAAGATGAGCGTCTGGCGATCGGGCCGAATCAAAAGGTGCTCGTAGTGGGTCGTCGGGGAAATACCTTGTTGGTGATGCCGGAAGCCCTACTCCATTCTTAACTGTCTTGCTGACTTATATTAGGAGATTACTCAAATGGAAGGATTTTTTTTGTTGGTTTTGCTAGGACTGGGTAGCGCCACTGTCGCAGGCTCTGTGAAGATTGTGAACCAGGGGAATGAAGCTCTGGTAGAGCGATTGGGCAGTTACAACAAAAAGCTGACCCATGGCATGAACTTTGTTACCCCCTTTATGGACAAGATTGTTTTTCAAGAGACGATCCGGGAAAAAGTTTTAGATGTGCCGCCCCAGCCCTGTATTACTAGGGACAACGTTTCGATTACCGTGGATGCGGTGGTCTACTGGCGGATTGTGAATATCGAGATGGCCTATTACAAAGTTCAAAATCTGCAGTCGGCAATGATTAATACGGTTCTGACCCAGATTCGGGCTGAAGTCGGCAAACTGGAATTAGATGAGACTTTTACCGCCCGAAGTCAAATTAATGAAACCCTCCTGAGAGAATTGGATGAAATCACAGATGCCTGGGGCGTCAAAGTGGTCCGGGTCGAGCTGCGGGATATTGTACCCGCGAAGGCTGTCCAGGACGCGATGGAGCTGCAAATGTCAGCAGAACGGCGCAAGCGGGCAGCCATTCTGACCTCGGAGGGCGATCGGGAATCAGCCGTCAACAGTGCCAGAGGAAAGGCTGATGCCCAGGTCCTGGATGCCGAGGCCCGTCAGAAAGCCGTGATTCTGGAAGCGGAAGCTCAGCAGAAGAGTCTTGTCCTGAAGGCCCAGGCAGAGCGGCAACAGGAGGTGCTGAAGGCTCAGGCTACGGCGGAGGCGATCCAAATTATTGCCAAGACCGTGGAAAACGACCCCACTGCCCGTGAGGTGCTGCAATTTCTGCTGGCCCAGCGCTATATGGACATGGGCCTGAAGATTGGCAGTAGCGACAGTAGCAAGGTTATGTTTATGGACCCGCGTAGCATTCCGGCTGCTCTGGAAGGCATGAAGTCGATCGTTTCCAATCCCAACACCTGATCGGTCCCCATCGTTTTGGGGGGTGTGCTTGCTGGGGGCGCGATGGCTTGCCCCCCAATCAGGCAACCGCTATTCAATGGCCTGGGCCATCTGGCACTGGGTACACAGCCCAAAGAATTCCAGGGTGTGATAGTAAATCTTGAACTGGTAAGAGTGATTCAGTTCGGTTTCCAGGTCATGAACGGGGCACTCATTGATGGTGATCGATTTGCCACATTGCAGGCAAGTCAGGTGGTGCCTGTCCTCTTGGACAGAACTGTAGAGAGACTCCCCACTGGGTAAGGTTCTCACCTGAATCACGCCTTCCAGTTTCAGGGCCTCCAGAGCCCGATAGACCGTGGCCAGCCCAACGCTTTGCTCCTGGTTGCGCAGTTCCACATAGATATCCTGGGCGGAGGCCGCCCTACCCAATGTTTTCAGCAGATTAAGAATTCGATCCTGATTTCGGGTGCGATGAGTCTTCATGAACGATTCCGATGGGCGACACCAATTACACCCATAGACATTATCCAGTATTTTTATCCCGTCCCGGTTGGCCCCTAAAATAGAAGGGCTAATTCCATCAGGATACTCTTGTGGTTCAGAAGTACCAGGCAAAAATCTATGTCACCCTTCGCCCATCCGTGCTTGACCCAGCAGGAACAGCCGTCTTATCAGGCATCCAACATTTGGGCTATGACAATGTGGGCCAGGTTCGCATTGGTAAGTACATTGAACTGACCCTGGATGCTGCGGATGAGGCCAAAGCCCGTGAGCAGCTCGATCGCCTGTGTGATCAACTCCTGTCCAACCCAGTAATTGAAAACTACCATTTCGATCTCAGGCCCCAATGACCCATGACTCCTATGAAATTTGGAATTATTGTTTTTCCTGGCTCCAACTGCGATCGTGATGTAGCCTGGGTGACGGGAGGGTTACTCCAACAGCCCACCCGCATGGTCTGGCATGAGGAGAGTGATATTGCTGACCTGGACGTGGTTGTGATCCCCGGTGGCTTCAGTTACGGCGACTACCTCCGCTGCGGCGCGATCGCCCGGTTTTCACCAGTCATGCAGGCAGTGGTTGCCCATGCCGCTCAGGGGAAATGGGTGTTGGGGATCTGTAATGGGTTTCAGGTATTGACCGAGGCCGGATTACTGCCAGGAGCACTGGTGCGGAATCGGGATCTGCACTTTATCTGCGATCGGGTGCCCGTAAGGATCGAACGCACGGACTTGCCCTGGACCCGGCAGTATCAGGTCCGGGAGGTCATTACCCTGCCGATCGCCCACGGGGAGGGCAGTTACTATGCGGACTCAGAAACCCTGGCTGCCCTGGAGCAAAATGGGCAGATTCTCTTTCGCTATTGCACGGCTAGGGGTGAACCTGATGGAGTGGCAAACCCAAATGGGTCGCTGTCCAATATTGCTGGAATCTGTAATGCTCAGGGCAATGTGCTGGGAATGATGCCCCATCCAGAGCGGGCTGCTGATCCCCAGTTGGGGGGGACGGATGGAATGCGGCTGTTTGAAGGGCTGCTGACGGCATTGCCGATCGGGGTTTAGGGGCTGACCTTCTTCTCTGCTGCAGTTTTGTAAAGTTGGGCTGGTTTTTGGCTGACCTGATCTTCAATCGGCTTGACCTTGTCAATAAATCCTGTCAAGGTTTGATAGTCTGGAACAGGAGCATTCGGGATGTAACCTACTTCCTGGGCAATGGACGGCAGCGCCTCATTCATAGCCTGCTGGATCAAATCTCGCTGTCTGCTTTCCACATTAGGGCTAATCAACACCGAGCCAGGCGGAATTCGCCGACTGGTCTGCAAAATCCGCAGCGGCATCTCACTGAATTCTGAGCGGTAGCGCTCAAATTCATCTTGGGCCAAGGCTCCAGCAGTAACTTCCCCTTTAGAGACCTTCTCCAGCACGCCTTTCGGTGTGGCAGAGATGAGAATTTCGGCCAGACTGATACCATAGAGGTCGTAGAGGGGCACATAATAACCCGTCGCTGATCCCGGTTGTCCGAGGGCGATCCGTTTACCGTTCAGGTCTGTTAGCTTCTGAATCGGGCTATTTTTGGCTACAACCAGGACCGAATGCAAATTGGTGACACCCTGCAGGGAGAACAGCGGCACGTAACGATGGCGTGAAGTCGCGATCGCGGCCAGCCCTGCCGGAGCGAACACCAGAGACCAGACCTGGCGTTCGATCTGTTCCAGGGCTTTGACTTCGTTGTAAGCGGGTTCCAGTTCAATTAGGGCTTTCACGCGATTACCCAGATACTGAATAAATCGCTGATATTGATCAATCGATTTTGTCCCTTCTCCGTAGGCTACCCCCCCAATCACTAATTTGTCTGACTGATTTTTCTGGGTCGATCGAGTTAGGGCACAGCCCCCCAGAAACAGAAGGCTTTGGGCCAGAAACAGACGGCGAGAAACCATAACTGTAAAACTCTGCTATTAGTGGATATTATCGCTACAAAGGTTACCAAAGTCAGCTATCAGCTCAGGGGTTGTCGCCAGTAGTAGGTTGCCTGTCTCCTTGTCCGTTCTTGACCGCGATCTCTTGAATTCACCGGAAAAGTTGAGCCTACAGGAGAATATCTTGTTCGGATGGGATCGGTCAGCACTGTTGCAGTCAATATCAAATTCTGGAGAGGAATGTGTTAAACAATTTCAAACTCAGTACGAAATTTAACCTTCTGCTGTTAGCCGTTTTTCTGGGAGCCGTGATTCTGAGCGGGGTCGCCTTTGCCTCCTTGCTGAGCCGTAATGCGGAGCAGGAAATCACGGCCCGAGCTACTCTGCTGCTGAAAACCATGCTCTCCGTGCGCAACTATACCCTGACTCAGATCAACCCGGAACTGGCTCCCCGACTGGAAACAGAAGCTCAGTTCTTGCCTCAAACTGTTCCGGGTTACTCGGCAAGGGAAATCTTTGAAAATTTGCGGACTAACTCGGAGTACAAAGATTTTTTCTATAAAGAGGCAACCCTGAATCCCACCAATCTGCGGGACAAGGCAGACAGTTTTGAAGCAGCCTTGGTAGAACGATTTCGCAACGATGCAGGGTTGAAAGAGCTGACAGGCTATCGATCGTCTCCTGCAGGGGATTTATTCTACATTGCCCGCCCGATTCAAATTCTTAAGGAAAGTTGCCTGCGCTGTCATAGCACCCCTGCAGCAGCACCGAAAAGCCAGTTGGCCAGTTATGGGAGTAGTAATGGTTTTGGCTGGAAGTTGAATGAAATCGTCGGAGCCCAGATTATTTCTGTCCCGGCCAGTGATGTGATTGGAAATGCCCGTCAGGCTTTCCTGTTCTTTATGGGGGTGATTGCAGCCGCTTTTGCCTTGGTGCTGCTGGTGATTAACTTCTTACTCCGACGAGCGGTGATTCATCCCCTGAATCAAATTGCCCAGGTGGCCAACGAAGTCAGTATGGGGAATATGGATGCCGAGTTTGAGCGCCAATCTGCGGATGAAATTGGTAAGCTGGCTACTGCATTCAATCGGATGAAGACCAGTCTGGTCATGGCCATGAATATGCTAAGAGGTGATCAGTAAGACCTGACGCAATTCCTCTTTCTTTTTCAGATCAGGCAGGTGTTGGTTCAAGAGTTCCACCAATTGGCTGCGGGAAAGGTTAGGCTGCTGAGCCACTGTTCGTTGTACGATCAAAGGTGCGATCGGGCCAATCAGCCTTGCCAGTTCTTGCTCACATCGTTTGACAAAATTGGGGTCAATCGGATCCGTCGTTGCTGTGGATGTCCCAGAGGCACCGGAAGTCCCGGTTGGGATGCGCGTTGCCTGATTGTACTGGACCTTGGTGGCAGAACCCGTGTCTGGTGCCTGGGTCAGGAGGCGTAGCGTTTGTTCTCGGAAGCGGGGCTGATCTTTAGGGGGCAGGGAAGCAACGAGCTGTTCCACCAGATCCTGAATGCTTGGAGCAGTGGTCAGTGCTTTTTTGAGGATGACCCCAGCGATCGGACCAAAAACCTCTCCAAGAAGCCGTTCCAGGTTTTTGCGCTGGTCTGCAGATAGATTCCGCAGGTCCGTCGCAATCTGACTGGGGTCAGTTCCCCCTAGACCTGAACCGCTGACAACCCCAGTGGTTTTTCCGGGTGGGGTGGCCTCTTGTGGTGTCGAGTGGGGTGGCGCATAATTTCCCGGTTTGCTGGTTGGGATGGTAGGTGGCAGAATAGCTGTGGCATAGTTTTCATGGCTGATCAGATCCTGTACGGCCTTGAGGGCTTCCATCGCATTGTCATAGCGTTGCCGATAGTCGTAGCGAATCATTCGGTCCAGGATGCTAGTCAGCCCTGAGGTAATTGAGATCCGATCGGGCATGAATGTACAGGAAAACTCTCCAGTTCGAGAATCTCGGGGTAACTCTTTCAGGGAAAGGCCAGATAGGGCCTGGAGACAGAGCATCCCCACCGCATAAATGTCACTGCTGAACTGGGGATGGAATGCCTGTTGTTCACTGGGCATATAGCCGGGAGAGCCGATCGCCACCGTCAGATTGGTCTGCCCGTGAATATGGGCGGCCTGGCTGCTAACTTCCTTGACTGCTCCAAAGTCAATCAACACAATACGGTGATCTCGATTGCGTCGGATCAGATTGGCGGGTTTAATATCCCGGTGGATGACGTTGTTTTGATGTACAAAGGATAAAACTTGCAGAATATCCTGCAGCAGATCAAGCACAATCAGCTCGCTTAACTGCTTCCCAGGCGCGATTTCCTGGTCTAGACCATGGCCTTCAATATATTCTTGGACCAGATAAAACTCATCCTCCTGCTCAAAATGGGCTAGCAGACGGGGAATCTGATCGTGAATGCCTAAGTTGTAAAGGGTCTCTGCTTCCAGATTAAACAGCCGTTTGGCGGTTTGTAGTGTTTCCGGATCATTGACCTTCGGTTTGAGTTGTTTAACCACGCACAGCGGTGAACCTGGGAGATGACTATCCGTCGCCAGATAGGTCTGCCCAAATCCACCTCCCCCAAGGGGTCTGACAATTTGATAATGACCCGCCAGGATTCTTTCCATTAATCAAAATTTTGTCGGATATTCACATATAGTAGCTACTTCTCTCTTACTTGATTTACCGGGTATTAACTGCTAGATCAGAAGCTTTAAATAAAAAAGCTTGATCTAAAAATTAGCTTTAACTGAAGCTTGTAAGATGTCAGTAACAATAGCTGGTCAAGCTGGCAATTCCTGGCAAAGAAAATCACAATTAACCTGTACATACAATAGCGAAAGTCATGGCTTACCCTCTATCTGGGCTGAGCGTCAACCCGATCAAATTTGGGACAGATGGTTGGCGAGGATTAATTGCGGCAGATTTTACTTTTGAACGATTGGCACGAGTGGCTCCTCTGGCGGCGAAAGTCCTCTCAGACACCTATGGACAGTCTACGGGGAGTAACACGATCGTTGTCGGCTACGATCGACGCTTTCTTTCGGAAGAATTTGCTCGCACAACTGCTGAAGTGGTGAGTGCTGCCGGGTTTGACGTTTTGCTAAGTGAGGCTTTTGCCCCCACACCAGCATTTAGCTGGGCCGCCAAGCACCAGAATGCCCTGGGGGCTCTGGTGATCACAGCCAGCCATAATCCTGGCGCATATTCAGGGCTGAAAATTAAAGGGGCTTTTGGGGGGTCTGTGCCGCCAGAAGTGACCAAGCAGGTTGAGGCTCTCCTGGCTGCGGGAGAGAACGGGCCAGTTGCCACCCCTGGAGCCATTCAATCCTTCAATCCCTGGGAAGGGGGCTACTGTGAAGATCTGCGTTCTAAGGTCGATATTCCAGTTCTATGCGAGGCCGTGACTCAGGGCAAACTGACGGTCTTCGCAGATGTGATGCATGGAGCGGCGGCTGGGGGACTGGAGCGACTGCTGGGGGTGCCCGTGCGGGAGATGAACAGCGATCGGGATCCTCTATTTGAAGGAGGAGCCCCGGAGCCTCTGCCCAAATATCTGTCCAAACTGTTCCAGGCGATTAAAGCCCATGATGAAACGAATCCCCTGGGGCTGACGGTGGGCCTGGTCTTTGATGGGGATAGCGATCGGATTGCTGCGGTGGATGGGCAGGGCAATTTTCTCAGTTCCCAGGTATTAATTCCCATCCTATTGGAGCATCTGGTGACTCACCGAGGATTGACTGGCGAATTTGTCAAAACGGTCAGTGGTTCTGACCTGATGCCCAAGGTGGCTGCCCTTTATAACCTGCCAATCTTTGAGACGGCGGTGGGGTATAAGTACATTGCCGATCGCATGCTGGAAACCCAGGTGTTGTTAGGGGGCGAAGAGTCTGGTGGGATTGGGTATGGTCACCATATTCCCGAGCGGGATGCGTTGCTGTCTGCCCTGTACTTACTGGAAGCGATCGTCAGATCCAACCGGGATCTGGGGGATCTCTATCGGCAATTACAGACGAAAACGGGCTTTTCCTCGGCCTACGATCGCATTGATTTGCCGCTGGCTGGCATGGATGTCCGGGCTCGTTTACTGGAGCAATTGCAAAACCACCCCTTGACCGAAATTGCCAGTCAACCCGTGATAGACTGCCTGACAGTAGACGGGTATAAGTTCCGTCTGGCCGATCAACGCTGGCTGATGATTCGGTTTAGTGGCACAGAGCCGGTGCTGCGGCTCTATTGTGAGGCTTCTACCCCAGATATGGTGCAGGAAACCCTGACCTGGGCTAGAGACTGGGCCATGCAACAGTGAGGTTTAAATATGACGAGTTCTCCCGAGGAATGGTACATCCTTAAACAGGAAAATGGGCACTGTCAAATTTTGCCTGCTTCACAGGTTAATCAGGAGGCAAAGGAGAGTCCGGAACAGTGGGGGCCTTTCACCTCTGAGGCAGAGGCGATCGCCCGTCGAGTGGGCCTGATTCGCGCCGGTAAATGCCAACCGATGTGAAAGGGATTTCCTACCACGAAACGCCTTAGAGGAATATCATAATGCGTCTCTAAGGCGCTCCGGGGTTGACCGAATGGATTTATTTTTTGGGGACAACCGGTTTTTTCACAGCTGACGGTTTTATGGGCTGGACGGGTGCTCCTTTCGCCGTAGCGATTTTTCGGGTCAGCACTTCCAGGGCCTTCGAATATTGGGGGTCGGCTGAACTGCCAATCTTATCCCGGTTCTGGGAGAGATACTGACGCTGGGCCTCAGATAACTCCAGAACGATATCTGGATCGATCCCGTGCTTGTTGATATCCCGGCCTTTAGGAGTCAGATACTTGGCGATCGTCACGGCCATGCCAGAGCCATCACCCAACCCTCGGACTGATTGCACCAGCCCCTTGCCAAAGGTCTTGGTTCCCACCAGAACCGCCCGATTATTATCCTGTAGGGCTCCTGACAGAATTTCACTGGCACTGGCTGAACCGCCATCGACCAGCACCACCAGTGGCTTGTTAGTAAGGGCTTTGCGATTGGCCTGCTCCAGATCAGTAACCCCCTGTCGATTCACCGTAGAGACGATCGATCCTTCCTGAATCCACATGCGGGCAATTTCAATGCTGGAATAGAGCAGACCACCCGGGTTAGAACGCAAATCCAGAATGTAGCCCTCTACTTTCTGTTGTTCCAGTTTCTGAATGGCCTGTCGCATCTCACTGGCGGCGTTGGCGCTGAACTGGACCAGACGGATATAGCCAACTGCACCAGTCGGGGTCTTCTGATAGGTAAACTTGACGGGATGAATCTCAATCCGATCTCGACGTAGGTCAAAGACCAGTTCTTGTTTGCCTCGCAGAATAGTCAGGGTGACTTTCGTCCCCACAGGCCCTCGGATCAGGGTGACGGCCTTATCCACGTTCATCCCCTCGGTACTCTGATTGTCAATTTTGATGATGATATCTTTAGCCAGAATCCCCGCAGTAGCGGCTGGAGAGTCTTCAATGGGAGCAACGACGGTTAGTTTCTTCGTCTTTTCATCCTGGGCCAACTGAATCCCAACCCCGGTCAACTCACCCGAGGTGTCAATCTGCATGTTTTTGAATTCTTCGGGATCCATAAAGCGGGTATAGGGATCGCCGAGCCGTTTCAGCATTTCCCGAATGGCGCTGTAGGCTTCTTCCTTATTTTTATAGGTGCGATTCAGGTATTGGGTTCGGATGGCTTTCCAGTCCACCTGATTAAACGTCCCGTCAACATAATTGCGATCGACGATCTGCCAGACTTCGTCAATGACTTCCTTGGGACTTTCCCGGAGAAAAGATTCACCCTTGGAGATTTGATGGATGCCAGCACCTGTAATGCTAATTGCTGAGAGGACAAATGCCGTTGCACCGAGTACGAGGCCACGATTCGATATCACCATAGATCCTGTTCAGTTTAGAAGGGAAAGACAACGCCCAAACCTCACACCCTTCAGCAACCTCCTCCATTATCATGCGGGGTCGCATCATACTGCTGCTCTGGGCACTACCGCCATTTCATGCCATGTTGAATGGTTGCCAGCTCACTCAAGCTTTAAAAGTGAAGAGCTATCCACTTTTAAAGTATGACGTACCCGACTAAAAATAGCTGTAGTCCAAAACGACAGATCAAGTGCAAAAAAAGTTGCCGACACCGGTTCCTATACCAAGGTTCCTATACCAAGAGGGCATTTTGACCCAACCGATGAACAAACTATAGCAATTTTGCCCGGCGGGTCTCAACCGAAAACCTACGGCACTGCACAACAGCAGGGGTGCCATCAGGGTTCAACCCAGCGTCCATCACCCTTGATCAGGTTAATCAGTTCCGCCACACCCTGGTCTTCCGGGACCCGCTTGATCTCCTCCCGCCCCCGGTAAAGGGAGATATACCCGGCCTGCTTACCCACATAGCCGTAGTCGGCGTCGGCCATTTCCCCAGGGCCATTCACAATACAACCCATTACGGCAATATCCAGCCCGGTCAGGTGCTGGGTTGCTGCTCGTACTTTGTGGAGCACCTCTTCCAAATTGAACAGGGTTCGCCCGCAGGAGGGGCAGGCAACATACTCGACCATGGTTTTTCGCAGCCCCAGAGCCTGGAGGATGCTGTAACAGACCGGAATTTCCTTTTCCGGTGCTTCTGTGAGCGAAACCCGAATGGTATCCCCAATGCCTTCCGCCAGAAGCGTTCCAATACCGACGGTGGACTTAATCCGTCCATACTCCCCATCCCCCGCTTCTGTTACACCCAGATGCAGCGGGTAATCCATGCCCAGTTCATCCATACGTTGGACCATTAAGCGATAAGCAGCCAGCATCACTGGAGCCCGGGACGCTTTCAGGGAGATGACCAGATTGCGATAATCCAGGGATTCACAGATTTGAAGAAACTCCAGAGCAGATTCCACCATTCCTGCCGGGGTGTCGCCGTAGGTAAACAGCATCCGCTCTGCCAGAGAACCATGATTCACCCCGATACGCATGGCTTTTCCCTGATCCCGTAGGGAAACAACCAGAGGTTCCAGAGTATCCCGAATTTTTTCGCCAATTTCATCAAATTCGGCCTGAGTATATTCGGTCCGATCGGCCTTGGGCTTCTCAAAAACATACAGCCCCGGATTAATCCGGACCTTATCCACATGCTTGGCTACTTCCAGGGCAATTTTCATCCCATTGTGATGGACATCGGCAACCAGAGGAACAGGTTGGTAGGTCGCCAGCAGTTTTTGCTTAATTTCAGCAAGGGCATAGGCATGGGCCAAGCTGGGAACTGTGACTCGCACGATTTCGCAGCCAATCTCATGCAGGCGACGAATCCCGGCTACAGAGCCATCCACGTCCAGGGTATCTTCGTTGATCATGGACTGCACTACGACCGGATGACCGCCCCCGATCGTGACTGCGCCTACCTTGACCGGGCGAGTCTGACGACGATGGATGGTGGGATCGGTGGATAGTTGGGCACCGAGAGCACTGGGAGCAGTCAGATTAGGCAGGGTCTGCATAGGAGTGTAGGGGGTGAGATCGGGAAACCTGACAGTGAAATATAACTTTACTGCTTTTCAGATTGCCACAGAGTGGTCCCTTTTGACTGGAAGGACGACATAAACTTCTCAATACTGAAGATAGAGGAACCCCGGTCAGGGAGAAATCTGGGTGGGTGGGGGCTGGGTTGAATCAGGCGGGAGGCGATTTTGTTGCCACCAGGCTGCCAAACCCACGGCCCCGCTAACGAGGACGATCGCCAATAAACCTAACAGAATATAGGTCCTGGCCCGAGGCTGTTCCAATTCTGGCGTTGTCAGGGCTTCTTCTGCCTCGGTCATTTCGCCGTAGAGTAAAGCCCTGGAGGCGTCGGACAGAGGGACTTCTCGATTGTCAGGGGCCAGCTTTGACTGCCCCTCATCGACTCCCCGCAGATAGGTTGGAGAGACTCGGCAATAGGTCATCACCACCGTAGTGTTGTCATACCCGTTTTTCTGATTGCCCAATTCCACTAGAGACTGAACGGCCCATTCCAGAGGTAATTTACCTTCCAGGACCGGTTTGGCGTAGGTGGCCCAGGATTCTTCAATCCGGCCATTGTCGCTCAGGCCATCGGAGCAGAGTAACAATAACCCATCTTCTTCCAGGATGAATCGTTGCACAGTTGGATGTAAAAACTCGGCATCCCGAGTCCCTAAGGCCTGGGTCAGGGCTCCCGAATCATGCCGCTGTAACGCATCGCGATAGAGTCCCCGCCCTAGCTTGACTTCTCTGGCTGCAACATCATCATCGACGGTCAGAAGGGTGCACTGATGGGCATTAATCCAGTAGGCACGGCTATCTCCGACATGGGCCAGATAAAGCTCATGGGAGTTATTGAATAAGGCCCCAGAAGCCAGACGCAACTTCTGCGGCAATTGTAGAGCCATAACCAGGGTTGTCCCCATTCGTTGCTTGGCTTCCCGGCCCTGGACATTGTTTTGAGCCGCGATCAGGTTATTGACTACCCGAATAGCGGCCTGGATCTGACCGATGACCAGATCGGGAGGGAGAGGATGATCCGCTTCAGTTGCTTCTGTCAACAGGGCCTGCATCTGAAGCTTGAGCGCCTGCACAGCCAACTGGCTGGCCACTTCTCCCCCCTCATGGCCGCCAATGCCATCGCAGACCATGGTCAGATAGGGGAGCAATTGACCTTCAGCGTCGATCGTAGAATTCTGTAAGTCCTGCAGTGCGGGATAGCACGTATCTTCATTGTGGGACCGCTGAGGACCAGGGTCGGAAAGGGCTGAAACCTGCAATTGTAGGGGAAGTTGAGCAGCCTGTTCCAGGAGTAGATGATTCAACTGAGCCCCGATCGACTGCAACCCTAACTCTGTCTCTTCTAGAGCCTGCATCTGGTGACAAATTTCACGGAGCTGGGTGGCAACAGTAGGCTGGGCTTCTGCCAGCAGGGGAAGCCAGGATTGGGCCAGACCCTGCAGTTTGGCAGGATAGTCACCGGAGTAGGTTGGCAACAAGTCGATCGACCCTGACTCGGTTAGGGGAGAGAGCCCCAACGTGTTATCCGCTTCAGTTTCTTCATCCTCATCCTCCATGGAGGCACTCTCTTCAAAAAAATATGGGGCCTCGGGCGGCTCGGCGGCACAGGGTGTTTCGGGATGGATGGGGTCTACATAGAGTTGATTCAACCGGATCCGCCAGCCTTCAACTCTGATATTTTCGTGAACCAGTAAACTGCCCGCCACACCCAATTGGGCCAGGGGGAACCAGAGCTGCAGAACTTGCCAGAGCCAGTAGACCTGTCGGATGGGTGGGGTTTGCCGCCAAACTTGGGCCAAGGAGGGTAACAGGATGCCCTTGCTATCCAGGGGAATATTTTCCAGCAGTAAGACATTTGCAGCTTTTAATCTGCAGAAGCCAAACACTTCGGGGACGTGTAATCGCTGGGGATAAAGTTGTAAATAGGGGGTGATCGCCTCAGGTAATGGGGTGGGGATAAGTGCTTGTTCTCCGGGTTCGGTATCCAGCCAGATCTGGGGAGCAACCACGTAATAGCGTTCTGCCACAACCTCACCTGCAGGCACCTGAGTTGCTGTGGAACCGCAGGCCCAAAAATAACGATAGGGAAGTCTGGTCTGGCAGGTAGGACAGCTACTGAGGCCGATGGGAGCCAGAGGACTGGGGCACTCCGGATTAGGGCAGCGAATCAGTGGCTGAGAATTGCTCATAGTTGCCATTACACTACAGTTAGACCGAGGGGTAACATACCGGTTTTCTCCAGGTGGAGGTTCATCCCATCCTAACCCCATTTCATCCATGACTATGACGCAGCCCCAGCAGGTACCCACTTCACCACCTCCTGAGCCAGGATGGAGAATTCTACCGATCGGCCTGACGATCTCAGTTTTCTTACATCTGATCCTGAGCTTTGTGCCCTACTTCTTCAAAATTGATATGGACTCGTTTCGGGGCTGGTCCAGCTTGCTGGCTCAGGGGGGCATCCCTGCGTTCTACGGCAGCGGATGGTGTGATTATCCGCCAGGGTATCTCTATGTTCTCTGGCTGACGGGCAAAGTCTACCAACTCTTCGATGCGAATTTAGCTTATACCAGTGGAGCGTTGTTTCAAGCTCTGATCAAGCTAACCCCCAGTCTGGCAGATATTGGCTGTGCCGGATTCATTTTTTTCCTGTTGAAGCCTCTGGTACCGCTGACTGTCGCCCGATGGACAGCCCTGGCTTATGTCTTTAATCCCTTTCCAATCCTGATTTCAACCACCTGGGGGCAAATTGATAGTGTGGCTGCCCTGCTGATGTTGGGGACAATCTGGCTTTTGTTGCAGGGTAAGTTTGTCCGTGCAGCCCTGATTGGGGTGATTGGAGTTTTGGTCAAGCCTCAAGGCTTGTTCCTGGCCCCAGTCTTTTTCCTGTCCCAATGGTTCTATCAACCCTGGTGGAAGTGGGGCGCATCTGTGATAGCTAGTCTGGGTTTAATCTGGGGATTGGTAACTCCCTTTTACTGGGAAGAACGAGATTTTTCTTCTCCGCTGGCAATTCTGCTAAATCCTTACCGCTTCCTGTATGTGCGGATGCTCAATACCGCCAATGGCTATGATTATGCTTCTGTCAATGCCTTTAACCTGTGGGGTTGGGCCAACTGGCAGAAAGATAGCCTGATGGTCCTGGGTCTTAGCTATAAAGTCTGGGGGCTTTTGCTCCTGCTTGGCCTGGTTATTGGAGTGGGGGTATTTTTCTACCGCCAGCGCCAGCCCGCAGCCTTGTTTCTGGGGACTACGATCGTTCTCATCGGGATGTTTATGTTACCCACCCGGATGCATGAACGGTATGTCTTGTATGCCATTCCGTTTCTGGCGCTGACAGCGGCCTGCTATCCCAGATTGCGATTTGTCTATTGGGGATGGACCTTAACGGGCTGTACCAACACGGTCTACGTTCTACTGATGTACAATCACGTACAATTTCTGGATACGGTTCCTGCTACCCTGAAACAGGGTGTGATCACAGGGACAATCCTGGTTAATCTGGTGCTATTTTTGAGTTTGATCGGTTACGCGATCTGGCTACAGTTTTCCCATCCGGATGGATTACCTGCTGATCCGCCAACCCCAGATGCTTTGGTTTAGGTTCAGGTTTCAGGACCAAGCATTGATTCTCTGACTCTCTTGCCGGGGTGTCCTACCATGGTTCGATCGATTTAAGCAGGCAAGCCCTATCAGGAGCCTGCGGGTCTTTTTCATGGCGGCAAAGGGCTTTTTCAGCCCAACTTATCCAGGCATCCCGAAGGTGGTATTATGGCTGACGAAAAGTCTTTGCAGGATCTCCAAGCCCTGATCCAGCGATCTGTAGCCCAGATGGAACCAGCCCATCAAAAGCTGGTCTTAATGTTGCAACCTGCCAGGTTTCAGGGACAGGTTTGGGAAGCCGCTCTCCTGTCTCAAGGGGTCTCAGTCATTTGGGAGCCGGGTTATCTGGACCCAACCCAACTTCTGGATCAGATGAAACAGCAACAACTGAATTTGCCAGATTGTCTCTTAATCGAGACGGAAGTGCTGGGTTCCAATCCCTATGCTTTTTGTCGGTGGTCTCGGGCACAGCATCCAGAAATCAAAGTGGTGCTGATCAGTGCTAACCAGCAAGAAATTTCCTTGCCGGAACATCACTGGGCGGTCTATCAGGGGGCTCAAGATTTGCTCCCTGGCTTCTCGCCAGAAGCACTTATACCAGACATCATGGCTTCTATCAGTCGCCTCCTGACTATTCTTAACTGGCGACCACTACAGCAGTCTGAGCTGGAAACTGCATTGCTCCCCCTGTTACCCCAAAAACCGCAGTCTGAGCCTGCCGCTCTTGAGGCTGCTGCTGCTTCAGTCATATCTCCCAGGGCCGCGACGCTGCTTCCGGCTGACTCCCTGAATTTGAGCAGAACCAATCCAAGATCGGACCCTCCAGCCGCTACAGAACCTGAAAAACCGGCTAAACCTCCCAGGAAGAGAACCTACCGGGGCGTCACGTATTAAGGTTCGGTAACCCGTACAGCCGCAAAAGTTGCGCTCGGTCTCTGGGTCCGTTAAATTAGCACTCAGAGGCTGAGAGTGCTAAGCATCTGCCTGGTAGGTCCACTCGGAACTGCCGGTAAGGCTTCGACACAATATCTGGTGTGGCACAGGTGAATGTTGATCTTTAGCCTCATCAGTAAATGGCTTCACGCCTGATTCACCAGTAGCTGAATTTGTCGCTGCAGAGTGAGCCAGGTCTACAGGGCTAACCCGCCCTGAATTTGGAGATGTTTGAGTTCTCCAAGTTTTCGTGTTGACTGTTTTTTACTCTAACTCGTCTACTTATTCTGGAGTGTATTCGATATGGCAGCTGTTTCTCTGAGCGTTTCGACCGTTAAACCCCTGGGCGATCGCGTTTTCGTCAAGGTCAGTGCTTCGGAGGAGAAGACCGCTGGTGGCATTCTCCTGCCCGATACTGCCAAAGAAAAGCCCCAGGTTGGCGAAATCGCCGCTGTAGGCCCTGGCAGACGCAATGATGATGGCACTCGTCAGGAGCTGGAAGTCAAAGTTGGCGATAAAGTTCTTTACTCCAAGTACGCTGGCACGGATATTAAGCTCGGCACTGATGAGTACGTCCTGTTGTCCGAGAAGGACATTCTGGCTGTAGTTGCTTAAATCGTCAGTTGTCATTTGTCACCTGTCATTTGATGAGTTGTGTACCAATGACCGATGACTGATGACAAATGACCAATCTCTTACACTCTGTACCCTACACAAATTAATTTCGGACACCTATGGCAAAGCGTATTATCTACAACGAAAATGCTCGTCGAGCCCTCGAAAAAGGGATGGACATTCTGGCTGAGGCTGTGGCTGTAACCCTCGGCCCCAAAGGTCGGAACGTGGTTCTGGAGAAGAAGTTTGGTGCTCCCCAAATTGTCAATGACGGAGTCACGATCGCCAAAGAAATTGAATTAGAAGATCACGTCGAGAACACAGGGGTAGCCCTGATCCGTCAGGCGGCTTCCAAGACCAACGACGCTGCGGGTGACGGGACCACCACCGCTACTGTCCTCGCCCATGCCATGGTCAAGGAAGGTCTGCGGAACGTGGCTGCCGGGGCCAATGCGATCGCGCTGAAGCGCGGTATCGATAAGGCCACGACCTTCCTGGTAGGCAAGATTGCCGAGCACGCCCGTCAGGTTGAAGATTCTAAGGCGATCGCTCAGGTTGGTTCTATCTCGGCGGGTAACGACGAGGAAGTAGGCCGCATGATTGCTGAAGCCATGGATAAGGTTGGCAAGGAAGGGGTGATTTCCCTAGAAGAGGGCCGTTCCATGACCACCGAACTGGAGGTCACAGAAGGGATGCGCTTTGATAAAGGTTACATCTCTCCCTACTTCGCAACCGACACCGAGCGGATGGAAGCCGTTCTGGATGAGCCCTTCATCCTGCTAACTGACAAGAAAATTGCCCTAGTGCAGGATTTGGTGCCTGTCCTGGAGCAGGTAGCCCGGGCTGGCCGTCCCCTCGTCATCATCGCTGAGGACATTGAGAAAGAGGCCTTAGCTACCCTGGTGGTCAACCGTCTGCGGGGTGTCTTAAATGTGGCTGCGGTTAAGGCTCCTGGTTTTGGCGATCGTCGCAAAGCCATGCTGGAAGACATCGCTGTGCTAACTGGTGGCCAAGTCATCACCGAAGATGCTGGTCTGAAGCTCGATAACGTCAAGCTGGATGGTCTGGGCAAGGCTCGCCGGATCACCATCACCAAGGACAACACCACGATCGTGGCTGAGGGCAACGAAAAGGCTGTGAAGGCCCGTTGTGAGCAGATTCGCCGTCAAATGGAAGAGACTGACTCCTCCTATGACAAGGAGAAGTTGCAGGAGCGTCTGGCGAAGCTGGCCGGTGGCGTTGCGGTGGTGAAGGTCGGTGCTGCGACTGAGACTGAGATGAAAGACCGCAAGCTGCGCCTGGAAGATGCCATCAACGCAACCAAGGCCGCTGTGGAAGAAGGGATTGTGCCCGGTGGTGGAACGACCCTGGCTCATCTGGGGCCTCAACTGGAGGACTGGGCCAAAGCAAATCTGGTTGGGGAAGCCCTGATTGGTGCCCTGATCGTGGCTCGGGCCTTGGCAGCTCCCCTGAAGCGGATTGCTGAGAATGCCGGTCAAAACGGGGCTGTGATTGCTGAGCGCGTGAAAGAGAAAGACTTTAATGTGGGCTATGACGCAGCCAATGATGTGTTTACGGACATGTTCGAGGCTGGCATTGTTGACCCTGCTAAAGTGACCCGCTCTGCGCTGCAAAACGCTGCCTCGATCGCAGGCATGGTCCTGACCACTGAGTGCATTGTGGTAGACAAGCCTGAGCCCAAGGAAGCTGCCCCTGCGGGTGGTGGCGCTGGCGGCGGCGACTTCGACTACTAATCCAGTTTCCAGTTCAGGCATGCGCCTGAACCATGAGGGGCAATCTCTATCTAGGGGGTTGCCCTTTTTTATGCCCTGCTTTACTGCGTTTTACAACGGTCCTCTCCCGCCTAACCTTGATTTGAGATAATGTGCTGTGTTGCAGCCTTGATTTGCAGCCAGATATCCCGGAGTAGTATCGATGGTTAGAGTCCAGAAGCCTCTCTTAGTTCTTCTTCAAGCCGTTTGTCTATTAGCCCAGGAAGGGGTCGCTGTTGTCTGGCGGCCAAGTTCTCTGTTAGTGACAGCCCTGCTTGCTTTAGGATTTTGTGTCTTGCTGGGGGGGCTGAATCCTCCTTCTGCTCTGGCTGTGGACTACAATAAGGAGTCCCTGGTAGGAGTTGATTTTTCGGGGCGGGTGTTGACAGATGCCAGTTTCACTAAGGCCAACATGCGGGGGAGCAATCTAAGCAATACGGACGTACGAGGGGTCAGTTTCTTTGGGGCCAATCTGGAACGGACAAACTTTCAGGGGGCAAACCTGAGTAACGCCACCTTAGATACCGCCCGAATGGTGAAAGCCAATCTAACCAACGCGATTCTAGAAGGAGCTTTTGCCTTTAATACGAAATTTGATGGGGCGATCATTGATGGGGCTGACTTTACGGATGTCGAACTCCGCAAAGATGCCCAGATGATGCTGTGTCAGGTGGCCCAGGGCAGAAATCCAACCACAGGACGAGAAACTCGGAAAACCCTCTACTGCGATGAGTAAAAGGGACGGTGAACCTGTCAGGTTGATGATCGGCCAAAGCTGAGGGGATCGGGGGTGGTTGGAACGGGCTCCAGAATTGGCACTAACTTCAAGCCATATTCTGCTTCCAAAGAGCCCTTCTTGTAATCCAGGCTCCACAGTTCCAGGGCACAATCGTCGTTTGGATGGACAGCCTTGACCCATAGGTAAAGCTCCCCTTGCTCCGGATGATGTTCGCAGCGAACCTGTTCAATCGCCCCAATTTGTCGCCGATCGAGGGCTACAGCCAGACGGAGAAGAGGATTGAGCTGCTCGACGGCACGGCGATGAAACTTGCTGGTCAGGTTCCGATAGTTATCGTGTTTCTTCTTGGGTGGGCTTTTGCGGTGATAGCGAGCCAGATTGGCGATCGTCTCGATTTCTGTTTCGCTATAACCCAGGAGATCTCCGTGGCGGATGAGATAGTAAGAATGTTTGTGATGGCTGGAGTGGTTGACGTGGTGTCCGCAATTATGCAGGATGGCTGCGGCCCAGAGCAGGTGTCGCTCTTCCGGACCCAAATCGTGCAGGATTCCCTGGGTTTGATCAAACAGACTGAGGGCAAAGATGGCCACCCGTTCGCTGTAGTCCAGATTGACCTGGTATTTTTTCGCAATTCGCATCACACTGCGTTCGCGCACGGAGCTTTGATAGCGTAGTCGATCTTCAATCAGCCCGTGGGCAATCATCCAATCGACTATTACCCCTTCCCGTAAGGCCCGTTCGCAGATGATGAGGGCATCTATCTCCAACAGGATCATGGCCTCCTGCAAGATGAGTGCCCCGGCCAAAATAATTTCCGATCGGCGTTCTGACATGCCAGGGAGAGCCGCTCGTTGGGTGTTATTCAACTTGCGTAGCCGGTTCACAATCTCCCGCAATTCTCGCAAGGTCATCTGGTGGCCCTGGAGTGGGGTAGGAACAAAGCCTAGCTTCTCGCGGGCATGGAGAGTAGCCAGGGTTTCGATCGTGCCGGAGGTGCCGACCAACCGGGGGGATTCTCCGGTTTGTAAATGGGACCTTAGCTCCTCCACCGATCGTTCCAACATGCCCCGGATGTAGGCTTGTAAATACTGAAATTCGCTGCTGCTGATCGGGTCTGTGGTGATGAACTCACTCGTCAGGCGCACGGCTCCAATTTTGGTGCTACTCAGGGTGCGCGGTTCTTGACCATCTCCGAGAATTAACTCCGTGGATCCCCCCCCGATATCAATCACCACATGGGGGTGATGATTAAATTCCATGCCGGACAACACGCCCAGATAGATGCGGCGAGCTTCTTCTGGTCCCGAGATCAGGTCCACCGTTAGTGCCAGCTCAGCCTCTACCTGGGCCAGAAACTCTCGCCCGTTGGCAGCTTCCCGGACTGCGCTGGTGGCAACAGCCAAAATCTGCTCAGCGTTCAAAGTCAGGGCAATTTTCTGGAATCGCTTTAGGGCTGAGATTGCCCGTTGCATGGCTCCCAGGGTTAAGGCTCCCCTTTCTGTCGTGGCCAGGTGAGTTCCTTCTCCCAGACGCACAGTTTCTTTCTCCCGCGCAATAATGGTAAAGGCAGGCAGGGTCGGTTGGATACGCGCTACCACCATGTGGACAGAGTTGGTTCCAATGTCGATTGCGGCCAGAATTCGATCTTGACCTGAGGCAAGACTGACCGGGCTGTTAGTCGGGGCAGGGAGGTTGCGGATTAACGGATTTCTCTCTGAGGCAGCGTCAAGCATTCTGAACCGATCGGAACACGATGACCCAATTCTACTGCGGGTTGGAGCTTCTGCTATGCCCCATTCATTCATGGGACAATAGGAGTCATAGCCAGTCTTTGTAATTAAAGTTTGGACTCATGTTGACCCAGCCTGAACAAAAGCCAGAACCCACCTGGTTGACCATCATCCGTCTGCTTCGCTGGGATAAACCAGAGGGCCGGTTGATCCTGATGATCCCAGCCCTGTGGGCTGTGGTGGTAGCCGCTGATGGCAAGCCGCAACCTTTACTGGTAGCCGTGATTGTTTTGGGTAGTCTGGCAACCAGTGCTGCAGGTTGTGTGGTGAATGATCTGTGGGATCGGGACATTGATCCCCAGGTGCAACGAACCCGAAACCGACCTCTGGCAGCCCGATCGCTGTCTATCACGACCGGGATTGTGGTGGCGCTGGTGGCTTTTGCCTGTGCTTGGGGGCTCTCCCTTTACCTGAATCCCCTCAGTTTTTGGCTTTGTGTGGCAGCAGTCCCTGTGATTGTGTTGTATCCTCTGGCGAAACGGGTGTTCCCGATTCCTCAACTGGTGCTCTCGATCGCCTGGGGATTTGCAGTTCTGATCAGTTGGACAGCGGTAACGGCCCGACTGGAAGTAGCGACCTGGCTCCTTTGGGCGGCAACCATCCTGTGGACCCTGGGTTTTGACACGATTTATGCCATGCCTGATCGGGAGGACGATCGCCGCATTGGGGTACGCTCCAGTGCCCTGTTTTTCGGCCCTTATGCAGCCCTGATGATCGGTAGCTTTTTCTTTGGGACTACCTTTTTCCTGGCCTGGTTAGGGGCATGGTGTCAGCTCCGAGGAGGATTCTGGGTTGCCCTGGCTCTGGCGGCGATCGTCTGGACGCAACAATACCGCAGACTCCGCTCCCATCATGTGCTGCCCATTCAGTATGGCCAGATGTTTCGCCAGAATGTCTGGTTGGGATTCATCCTGCTACTGGGCATGATGCTGGGCTCAATTTTTTAAGCTGCGAAAGATTTATTAAATCTTTAACCTGGGGATGAAGTCCTCCTTTTGATGAAGTTCTGGACTTAGAATCGATCCTAATCCTGATGTCAGTTCAGGAGCAGCCGGGACTCCTCACTCCCCAGATTGGTTATGAAGCTATCAGTTCCTTGTCCATCCTGCTTGACCCCCATGGGAAAAGGGTTTCAGGAGGAGCATTCCCAACTAGCCTGTACCACCTGCGGACGGGCCTACGGTGTCTTATATGGAAAGTTATCTGGCCGATCTTCGATCGCGGAAGCGGTGATTCACCTGACTGCAAAGCTGCCGACGCTCTATAAACGGCACTATGAGTTAAGAATTACCACCCCGGCTCGGAGTCTGAAGGTGCTGAAGTTTTCCGTGGCGGGTAAGGCTGATGAGATTCCGGTGCGTCATGGAGACCTGGTCTCCGTGCTCTACAGCAGTCGTGGCTACGTGCTGGAAAAACTGGTGGGCATCACTAATCACACCACAGGGCGTAGCTATGCACCTCCCTATCCCATTCCCAGTTACAGCCGGGCTCTGGTAACCCGAGGAACCATTCTGGGGCTGGCCTTTCTCAGCCTGATGGCCCTTCAGGTTAATCCACTGCTCATTACAGGATTCCTGTTGGCGATCGGGTTTGTCTGGATGAAAGTCGCTGATGCTGTTAGGATCACGAGTCCACCCCTGCGCCCGCAGGTTCAAGAAGAAGCTCGCCTGATGTTTGACCAGGAACTATTGACTCAGCAGGTTAAAATCGAACGCCGGGTTGAGGAACTGCGTCATGAATATTACACCAACAACAGTGTGATCGGTCAGTTGGAAAAGCTCCAACAGAAGATGGCCACCTTTAGTGAAAGCCTCTATCAAGCCAGAATCAGTCGGATTAATCGAGCGATCGAGGTGCTGAAGCAGCAATCTGGCAGTGCCCAGCGGTTGATCGCCGAATATCGGCAAATGCTGGAGATGATTGAAATTGAAGTAGAAGCCTCTCGGATTACGGAACAGCTCCCCGATGCTGAAGATTTTGCCCGCGCTATTCTGATTCGAATTGAAGAAATCAACGAGACTGAAGCGCAAAATCAGAACCTGAGATTTCAGGTGGAAGCCAATGAAGAGGTCAGAAACCTTCAGCAAAGCTGAAAGCAAACCCTAAACTTGTGCAGTTTCGCAGGCGGCACGATCTTTAAAAATGGGGAAAAGCCGATCCAGTTGGGTCAACTCAAGGATGATGCGAACTGGTGCAGACACGGAGCAAAGATTGAGGGGGCGATTCAGACTTTGGGCCAGACTAAGCGCTGAAACCAAAACCATTAAGCCCGCACTATCCATGGACTCCACCTGACTCATGTCCAGGAGCAGGGCGGTGCTTTCGCCAGAGGAGACAGCCGCAATCAATTGATCGCGAAAGGCATCTGCATGGGCCGCGTTGAGATGACCAGAAAGCTGAACGACTTCGACTTGATGAGGCAATGAGAAAACCTGCATGACTGACTCCGTCCGCTAAACAAATAACCTGTCTGACAATTACACGATACTTCGGAGAACTCTGAGGTGGCTAGGCTTAGTCAGTGATTTCACCGAATCTTCGCTGACTTGGAAAGGCGATTTATATTCCCTTAATACTGTTTTGAGAGATACATTTACGGGAATTGATGAAATTAGCCTTGAGAGACAAGACATAAAAACTCAGAATCAGCCTAAAGGCTGCCGTTTTATCTATTGGAGTGGTAGTAAGGGTAATTCCTGGAAATGCGCTCTCCCAAAGGGTTAACTGACAGAAATGACCTATGGCTGGGTCCTATCAGTTGAACCCCAACTCAATGGATGGCCACACACAAGAGGGTGAGGATACCTGTGACGGTATAAAAGACACCCACAACCTGGGTCTCAGACCAACCTGATAGCTCCAGATGATGATGGAAGGGGGCCATCTTAAACAAGCGCTTTCCCTTACCGTCAGGCCCTTTAGTGGCCTTGTAGTAACCCACCTGGGCAATGACGGATAAGGTTTCAACAAAAAAGATACCGCCAGCAATCAGGAGTGCCCAGAGGGTATTGCTCAGTAAAGCCACCCCAGCCAGCGCACCGCCCAAGGCCAGGGATCCGGTATTCCCCATGAAGACCTGAGCCGGGTTGCGATTATGCACCAGAAAACCCAGGAAAGCACCAGATAGACAGGCAGCAAAAACCATGAGCCCCGGTGCGGCTGGATAGGCCAGAACGCCCAGGCCCAGCAGCACGATCGCCCCTACGCCTGCAGCCAACCCATCAACCCCGTCAGTCAGGTTGGTAGCATTGCTCTCAGCGACAGGAACAAACCAGGCCAATGGCCAGAACAGGAAGCCAAGTGGGAGCAGAAAGCCAAAGGGTAGAGAGACGGTGGTCATTCCCGCTGGCTGGCTCGAGGCCAACCAGATGCAAAACAGGGCTGCTACAGACCACTGGAGCAGCAGCTTTGTCCGGGGTGAAATCCCCTGGTTGGATTTCCGCCAAAGAATTTTAGAGTCATCCAGCCAACCGATCGCGGCATAGGCCAGGGTCATGGCTGATACAGCCATCACTTCTGGGGAGAACCCTGACCAAGAAACGGCTACGGCGATCGCTGGTGGAATGAAGAAAATGCCGCCCATGGTAGGAGTACCAGCTTTCTTCAGATGGGCCTGGGGACCGTCTTCCCGGATTACTTGCCCTGCCTTCAGAGCGCGTAAAATCGGAACTGCCCAGTAACCAATACAGCCTGTCATCAGAGCACAAACCACCAGAGGCAGAGTCAGAGAGGCAAATTGCCCTGCATGACGACCGGTGAACCAGTCAGACATCAGGGCTGTGCTACCAAGACCAAGACAGAGAAGCAGGAACAGGATGGTTCCTGTTAATTTAAGGGTTTTCCCAGGATAAAACTTAGCGTCCACCAGCTTACCACTCACTCCACACCAAGGATTACAAAAGTTTCGTCCTGGCCTGATGCCTGTCAGGACAAAAGTTACGGGTTGTAACTTGTATCTTCAAAGATGAAACATTTCAGAGGCGGTTTATTCCTCTAACTCCAGCACATCGTCATCATCGTCATCATCGAACGCATCCCCATCTTCGCCCGTCATTAGGTTAGAGATTTCCGGATCCTCGTCGTCAAGATAATCAAACTCGCTAGAGTCACGGGCCAGCAATCGGCCTGTAGACTCCAGCCAACTCAGAATAGACGAGTCATGCTCCAGAGGAATGAGTGGAGCTTTTTGAGAGCGGGGCTCCTCCCGTAGCGACGGATTATAAGCAGGGTTGGTCATAATACAAACTTGGATGCAGCAAATTGCAATACATCTACATCTTACGTTGAACTGCCCAGAGTCTATCACTGTCATCGTCGATCGGGAAGTATATTTTCCTGGTTCGCAGGTTTTTTCGCCGCCCCCGTTCCGCTGCCTTAAATTCGCCAATAATTGGAAGGGTAGACTAACATTCAGGCGGTGAAATCATGCTGGGCAAGGCAGAACTGCTGGAAGCGATCGCGGGGAAAAATCGGGGGCTGTTAGCCAATGCAACCGATCGTCAGGCCATTCTGGCTGCGATCGCCCGTCTGGAAGACCATAATCCTAACCCCCAGCCTTTCCAGAGTACCGATCTGTTGAATGGAAACTGGCGCTTGCTCTACACCACCAGTCAAGAACTTCTGAATCTGGACCGATTTCCTTTCCTGAAGTTGGGACAGATTTATCAGTGCATCCGGGTTCCAGAAGCGCAGATTTACAATATTGCAGAAGTATATGGTGTCCCTTATCTGGAGGGTCTGGTTAGTGTGGCAGCCCGATTTCAGGTAATTTCTGCGCAGCGGGTGGAGGTTAAATTTGAGCGGGCGATTCTGGGGTTACAGCGATTCATCGGTTACGCTTCCCCTCAGGATCTGATCCATCAAATTGAGAGCGGCAAGCGGTTTACTGCGATCGACTTCGATATTGTGAATCGGGAGCAACAGGGCTGGCTGGATATCACCTACCTGGATCAAGATCTGAGAATTGGAAGAGGCAATCAGGGAAGTGTCTTTGTTTTGACCAAAGTGATGGTATGACTTCCATCGTTTCAAGAGAGCGCCCATTCCAGGAAAATAGGCTGCCCTTGCTCCACCTTGCCCAAGCGCAGCTCAATCTCCTGGAAACCTGTCCGCGCAAGTTTCAATATATTTTTCTGGATCATGCGGGATCTCTGGTCACTGAGGAGCAGCAGGAACGGTTGACTTGGGGGAGCCGATTCCACCTGTTGATGCAGCAATGGGAACTGGGCCTGCCAGTGGAACCCCTGGTGCTGGAAGATTCAGAGTTGCGACGATGTTTTGAGGCATTACTGGCGGCAGATCCCGAACTGTTCCAGGCTCTGCCCGCTGGAGGGAAAAAAACGCGCTGGAGTGAGCATCGGCGCACCCTGGAATTGCAGGGCTGTTTACTGACCGTGATCTATGACTTGCTGATCCTCCAACCTAAATCTGCCCAGATTTTGGATTGGAAAACCTATCCCAAACCTCACCACCAGACCCAACTGGCTCAAAACTGGCAGACCCGTCTCTATCTGTATGTTCTGGCAGAAACGACGGACTATGCTCCCGAACAGTTGTCGATGACCTACTGGTTTGTTCAATTGGGAGCTGAGGGTGCGTCTTACCCCGAACAGGTCACCTTTCGGTATAGCACGGACTGGCACGAGCAAACTTGCCAAGATTTAAATCGGTTGATGAACAGGCTGCTGAGGTGGATCGATCCAGGACTAGAGCCAGGGCTGGCTTCCCTACTCCTGCCTCAGGTGGCCCCCGAGGAGGGGCTTTGTCTGGCTTGCCCATTCCAGGTGCGTTGTCAGCGAGACCAGAACCAGCCAGGGTCCTCCCCACCGATCGATCTCTGGTTTGACCTGGCAGAGATCGAAGAGGTGGTCCTGTAAACTTACAATGGTTATTGCCTCTTTTTTTCGCCACGCATGAGTACTGCCCAAACCTACCGCCAACCAACCAACTTTCCTTTGGCCGCTATTATTGGGCAGGAAGCCATCAAGCTTGCCCTACTTCTTTCTGCCGTTGATCCGGGGTTGGGGGGTGTGGTGATTGCCGGTCGTCGGGGAACGGCCAAATCTGTGATGGCGCGAGCGTTACACAGTTTGCTGCCCCCGATCGAAGTGGTCCAGGGGTCCCTCTGTAACTGTGACCCCAATCGACCGGAGGAGTGGGATGAAGATACAGCCAGAAGGGCAGCTATTGCTCCATTGGTTCCCACCGAGATCATTCCTGCCCCCTTTGTCCAGATTCCTCTGGGGGTAACCGAAGATCGGTTACTGGGATCAGTGGATGTGACCCAATCCATCAAGCGGGGCGAAACCGTTTTCCAGCCAGGGCTACTGGCGGAAGCCCATCGGGGTGTGATGTATGTGGATGAAATTAATCTGCTGGATGACCAGATTGCCAATCTGTTACTGTCTGTACTGACAGAGGGGCAAAATCAGATTGAACGGGAAGGCATCAGTGTGCTTCACCCCTGTCGTCCCCTCCTGATTGCTACGTATAACCCTGAGGAAGCCTCCCTCAGAGAGCATCTGCTCGATCGGATTGCGATCGCCCTCTCTGCGGATCAAGTGTTGGGCCTGGATGAGCGGGTTGAAGCCGTCGATCAGGTGCTCAGCTATGCCGAGTCGCCCCAGGACTTCCTCAACCAATATGCTGAAGACCTCGACAATCTGAAAACTCAGATCGTGCTGGCCAGAGAATGGCTGAAGGATGTGCAAATTACCAGAGATCAGGTGGCCTATCTGGTAGATGAGGCTGTGCGGGGTCGAGTTCAGGGCCATCGGGCAGAACTGTTTGCTGTCCGGGTCGCGAAGGCCCATACTGCCCTGGAAGGTCGAACTGAGGTTACGGCAGAAGATTTGCGGCGGGCGGTGGAACTGGTGATTGTGCCCCGGGCCACCGTGGTAGACATGCCCCCAGAACCACCGCCACCGCCCCCACCACCGCCCCCACCACCGGAGGAGCAGCAACAAGAGGAGCAGGAGCAAGAGGAGCAGGAGCAGGAGAACCCGGAGGAACCTGAACAGGACCCACCCGCCATTCCGGAGGAATTTGTGTTTGATGCGGAAGGGGTGATTTTGGACCCATCCGTTCTGTACTTTGCCCAGATGGCGGCAAATCGTCGGGGCAAATCAGGGGCCCGCAGCCTCATCTTTTCCCAGGATCGGGGCCGTTATATCAAGCCCATGCTACCGAGGGGGCAGGCGCGGCGGATTGCCGTGGATGCCACCTTGAGATCGGCAGCCCCTTATCAGAAGTCGAGACGCCAACGGGCCAGTGCCGAACAATCTGGCAAGCGCGTCTTTGTCGAGCAGTCGGATATTCGGGTAAAACGGCTGGCCCGGAAAGCAGGGGCTCTGGTGATCTTCGTGGTGGATGCCTCCGGATCGATGGCCTTGAACCGAATGCAGTCGGCTAAGGGAGCGGTGCTCAGGCTTCTGACAGAAGCCTACGAAAATCGGGATCAGGTGTCTCTAATTCCCTTTCGGGGAGAACAGGCTGAGGTGTTGCTGCCCCCGACCCGATCGATCACGGCAGCTCGTCGTCGGCTGGAGAAAATGCCTTGTGGTGGCGGCTCGCCCTTAGCCCATGGGCTTTCTCAGGCTGTACGTGTAGGGATGAACGCTCAGAAATCTGGAGATATCGGCCAGGTCGTGATTGTGGCAATTACCGATGGTCGGGGCAACATTCCCCTGGCCCGATCCCTGGGAGAAACCCTGCCAGAAGGGGAAAAGCCCGACATTAAGGGAGAACTGCTAGAGATTGCGGCTCGTGTTCGGGCTCTAGGGATGCAACTGCTGGTGATTGATACGGAAAACAAGTTTGTTTCAACCGGATTTGCCAAGGAAATGGCCCAGCATGCCGGTGGGACCTATTATCATTTGCCGAAGGCTACAGACCAGGCGATCGCGGCTATGACCCGTACCGCGATCGCAGATATAAAATCCCGGTAGAAATCACGATTAATCGTGTTTCTACCGGGATGGAGGTCCTGATTAGGAGATCAAGATTGAAGGTGAGAATGGGGAGTAAAGACGCGATCAATCACGTCTCTATGGGTCCGTTTGCAGGGTTTGGGGTTGAAGGAAAGCCATCATCTCCTGCAGACCGCGCTGAATCCGCCGGGTCACCGTCATCGGGCTCACCCCAATTCGCTCTGCCACTTCCTTCCGCGACAGGTCACTGAAAAATACATACTCGATCGCCGCCCGGGTCTTCTCTTCCAATTGACTCAAGGCTCGCTGTAACTGCTGCCGGTCCTCTTCCAATCCCTGCAACATTTGATAGTGGGCATCCGGTAGCAGGTCCCCCAGGGTCATGTTCGACTCTTCCTGCCGGGACACCGTCGCATCCAGACTCAGCAGGGAGCGGTTCTTGCCTGCCAGCTTCACTTCCCGCCATTCCATCACCGAAACACCCAGAGCCTCCGCCACTTCTGCGTCGCTGGGTTGGCGCTTCAACTGTCGGTTCAATTCTTCCCGTACCTTCTGACCTTCCTTCTGCAACTCCTGCCAGCGGCGGGGAATTTTGACCGTGCCCCCCCGGTCTCGCAGGTAATGCAGCATCTCCCCCCGGATGTAGGGCACAGCAAAGGAACTGAAGGCACAGCCCTGTTCCGGATTGAAGCGTTCGATCGCACGAATCAAGCCGAGGTAACCGATTTGTTCTAGGTCTTCGTAGGGTTCAGCGCACTGGTGGCTGACGCGGTGGGCAATCTTGCGGACCAGACCAGCGTTCAACCGGACCAGTTGATTGCGCCGGGAGACGGAAGGGTTGTGGTGGTAGGCAATCAACAATTCCATGCCACGGGTTTGCAGAGAGGGCTGAGTTGCAAGCATCGACGGAACACCTTCTACTTGAGTTAAGCCTATTGTCCGTAGATAGCCTTATAACAGGGATCGTTGTTTTACGGGATTCTGGAAGGCCCGATCAACGCAAATCAGCGTAAACACGTACATGTAAAGTCTCTAACACTGATTTTCAGGCCAGAAGGGATCTCCTGCGGAAGATGGGAATACTAGGTCATAACACCTTTGATTCGAGTCAAACCAAGACCTGCAGCAGTAATGACAGGTCTTTTTCATTCTTGGAAAAAAACTTTACAAATAGTTACAGTCTTGATCTGGATTGTCTCAATAGGTGAAGTTATGGACTGACCCGTAGACTTTCACCTCTGGTACGTGGGATCGATCGTCACCAGGAATCCTGTTATCTGTTGGGGATCCTTTGGTTCGGCGATCGGGGCGAGCGCAAGGTTGATTCTGGACTGCTTTTTGCCTGCTCCAAATTGCAGGATTCGATCGGGATAGTATTGCAACTGAGATGGGTCATGATTATGGGTGAGGGCAAGGGAGAACCATCGGGTAAAGTCTTCTCCAGCAATGTGGATCACCGTATGGATGTTTTTACCTGTCAATTCTTCAGGAGAGGTAAAGCCCAAGAGGTGGGCGACCCTGACGTTAGCCAGGAGGATCTGGCCCTGAAGATCGACAGCGATCAGACCATAGGGACTGTGTTGCAAAACCATTCGCTGGAGTTGCTCCTGTTGTCTGATCCGCTCAAATTGCAGCGCATTCTGGAGGACAACACCGGCCTGAGTATTGAAGGTCTCCATGAATTCCTGATCCAGATCGCTAAAACTGACTTTCCAGCATTCTGGGGCAGCAGGCCAGTCTTTAGGGTCATAGGGGGGATGATCTCCCTGTTTCCGTTTGTTCACCAATTGCATGACACCGATTAGTTGTCCCTCAGGGTTGCAAATGGGCATACAGAGCAGGTTGCAGGTGCGATAGCTGGCTCTTTGATCCGCTGTTTGAGCAGTCTCTGAACCTGGATGATTGTAAAGATCGAAAGGAATATTAAACACTTCGCCAGAAGCAGCGACCTGACCCGCAAAGCCGACTCCTAGCGGCAGGCGCAATTCCTTCAGGGAACCATCCTGCACGGGAATTTTAGTCCAGATATTTTGACCGGCTGCATCAATCAACCAAAGGGTACTACGATCGACATTCATCAATTGTTTAGCTTCATCCATGACTCGCTGCATGGTGTTATCCAGATCGAGGTTACTCTGGCCTAGGGCTTCAGTGGCTGCAATCAGGGCGTTAGTAGAACGCTGCTTCTGGGCAACTGCGTAGAGGGAGCGCGAGGCTTCCAGGGTGAGTAGAATCGAGGGAGCAAACTCCTGAAACACCTGTTCATCCTCTTCTGTAAAACCTGCCGGATCAATGCATTGAGACAGGGGAATAGAAGGTCCCGCTTGAGGTTGTAGTTTGTTAATCAGTTGGACCACCGCGATCAAACTGTTTTGCTCATCCAGCAGTGGCAGCGCCATCATGGTGTAGGTCCGATATCCGATTTGATCTTCGGTTTGCTGAGCTAGGGTAGAGCGAGGATCATCATAGAAATCAAAAGGGATGTTGACTTTATGTTTGAACGTGGCCACTTCACCGGCAATACCCCGATCGGCTGGAATCCGAATATCTAGCGCGCCACTTCCCCCCTGGGGCACGATCGAGTACAGCTCATTGGTCGCGTCGTCGAAGAGAAAAATCGCCGCCCGATCGGCACTGAGGAGCTCCGCAATTTTGAACGTGATGGATGAGAAAATCTCCACCAGAATCAGATCAAAGCCCTGAATATCGAGCATGGATAGGGTTTGATTCACGACTCTGAGCTTTTCCTCCACATCGGAAACGACTTGTTTGAACTGAAAAGTGAGGGGATTTAGCGGGGCTAAGAGTGCGGCAAATCGACTTTGTACAAGCTGGTTGTTTTTTTCCAGGTCAGCCGAGGGGCGAGATTCCGCCTCGATCGTGGCCTCAGCGATTTCCAGAATCAGATCGGTCCCGGATTCCAGTCCATCGTTGTAGAAGAGGGTATCGTTGGCGACATCTTCTAGTTCCAGAGATGAATGCTCCAGACTGCCCCCAGCAGAGACATCCCCCAGATCCGCCACAAATCGGTCATCAAAACTAGAGAAATCTACCTTCTCTGGTGAAGGGCTTCGGTTGCCAGGGGATCCGGGTTGATCATCCTGAACGATAGGAGCCCCCATGACATCGGTCCAATGGCCCCAATCGGGGGAATAGGAGGCAGGCCCCGATTCACTATTGGAGGAAGACTGGAGGGTGGTCTTTTCCAGAATTTGGGTCAGGGCAATCAACAGGCTATCCTGATCCGGCTGCGTTGCCGGTCGATCGCGATCCACCCGCTGGGCAAAAGCTTCAATCACCTCTGTCAGTTGCCGTTGTTCCAGTTCCTGGCTGGCATTGAGGAACTGATAATCTTCAATGCTGAGATTGCGATCGGTGGCCCATTTCTGAGCTTCCCTTAAAACCTGCCCCTGGAGGAGATGGGTGTCATCCCGACAACCGGACGCAAACCAGGCAGCCAGGGCTTCCCCATAAGCTGGGGGCCGCAGAGAGGCCAGGGCGTAATTCACCCAGGCCAAGTCAAACACGGCAGCATAGATCCGATTGCAGACCCTGAGCTTGCCAAACTGCTTCAGCACTAGCCCTGAGATCTGAAGTTCCATGCTCTCCGGACTGTCATCAGCCTTGATTTCCCCCACCTGCAGAATCTGTTTGTACAGCCGGAGCAATTGGGCGGTGCGTAGCCCCAGGCGGAGAAGACGATCGCGAATCGTCCGCAGATGTTCCGGTTCATCCTGGGATTCCCAGTTGGTGATGATGCCGGATTGGACAATGCGATCGAGCAGGGCTTTGGGGGGAGCAGCGATCGGGAATTCAGTCTCCGGACTTCCCCAGCGGGCGACCTGGTTACACAACTTCTGAGTCAAAAAGGGTTGCCCGCCAGTCCAGTCCAGAATTGCACCCATTACCGATCGGGGATCCCTAACCCGATCAGCAAATCCCTGGGACAGGTGCAGGGCTTCTTCCAGTTGAAAGCCAGTCAGTTCGATCGCCCGGCCAATATTAAACGGGGTGCGCCGTTTATCTTGAATCAGATCTGAGGGGGTGGCTACGCCGATTAGCGCGAAGGTGAGGCGGCGAAAGTCTGTTTTGTCAGCCCGACTGTTATAGCAATCTCGAATCGCGGCAAAAAAATCGTCCAGGCTGAAATTGAGGCTGAGCACACTATCAATTTCATCAATGAAGACGACAATTTTCTGCGTCACCAACCGAAGTAAGACGGATTCCAAAAATTTTTCCAATCGCCTAACTGGGGATAGGAATCTCAGGGAGGTCCACCAGGACTCCAAATCAAACTGGTGATACAGATTTAGACTATCCGCAATCCCATCAATAATCCCTGCATACCATTGTTCCGGCGTTACCTCCAGGTTTCCGATCGAGGTAATGTCAATAGCTACACAGGCGATCCCATCTTGTTGTAATCGGCGCATGGTTTGCACCCGCAAACTGGACTTGCCCATCTGCCGGGAATTGAGCACGTAACAAAATTCTCCTGCTTTCAAAGCCTGATAAAATTCGTCGTCCGCTTTCCGTCTGACATAGGTGGGAGACTCCAAGGGGAGTGCCCCACCGAACTGGTAGGAATAGGGGCTGGCAGGAGGACTGGCCATGGTTGCCGCTACCCCTGCCCCAGGCGATCGGCAAAATAAATCTGATACAGACCACACAGGGGCATGACCTCATTGCCCTGGGGTTTGACCAGGCCCATACTCCGAAGCTTAAAGGCTTTACTGGGATCAATGCGAACCGGACCATTCTGGTGAATCACCTGCCGAAACGCTGCCGTCAGTTCCCCATCTTCTTGTAAATTGAGCAGGTGACGGTGCAGGTGATCCCCGTAGATGCCTGCTTCAGTCGGGGCTTCCCGGAGCAGAGCCGCCAGGGTCATCCGTCCTCTAGCAATCTGGTACAGGGCCTGTCGGACCAGATAGGGATGCCCACCCACCAGATCCATGAGTTGCGTCACCTGGGCTTCTGACCAAGTCAGGCTATGGCGCTGAACCAGATCCCACACCTGGCTCTGGCTCAGTTCTGGTAGTTCGATCGGCAGTCCCACATTAAAAGGAGACTGATTGATATTGAGGGGAATGTAAACTTCCTTGGAATGGACAATCACCAGTCGAAGTTGTTTCCACATGTCTGCATTTTTAGCCGTTTCGTGCCAGAACCGGAGCAGGGCAAAAAACTCAGCCGCGATCGTCGGGTATTGAAAGATCTGATCGACCTCATCTAAGCCCAGAACCAGGGGACCGCCAATTTTGGGTAAAAGGTAACGCTGGAAGTAGTTAGTGCATTTGTTTTTGCTCCCCAGAACACCGTTCCAGTAAGTCTTCAGAGTGTTTTCAGGGTTCGATCGGGCGGTCAGGTTCAATTCATCTGTCACGCTGGCGGCAAACCACTGGAGAAATTGATCCAGCGTTTTCAGATAGTCACCATCGGCGGACTGAAAGTTAATGGCGACAGTTTTGCAGCCTTGGGTTTTCGCATAGTGGAGGATGCGGCTCATTAGGGAGGATTTCCCCATTTGGCGGGGAGCTTTAATGCGAATCAGAGCCCCTGGTTTGAGAATAGTGTCATAGCAATCAGTTTCAACGGGCGGTCGTTCAATGTAGAACTGGGACGTGAGACTGACCTGGCCTTCCGGCTCATCCAGCTTGAGCAGGGTAGGGAGGGAAGAGGAGGTTACGATCGTGGGTCCCTGGCAAGATTGCAAATGTCTGATGGCATTCAGGGCTTCGGTGGCATCCTGATAGCGCTGGCGATAGTCATAGCGAACCATCCGATCCAGGATGGTGGCCAGTCCAACCCCAACGGACAGGTCCAGCAAGGCACAGGTAATTTCGCTGGCAGGCTGTCCCTGCCTCAGATCGGTGAGTTGCAGGGGGCTGATACCTGTGAGGGCCTGTAGTCCGATCATGCCCACTGCATAAATATCACTGCTGCAGTGAGGGTTGCCTGCTGACTGCTCACTGGGCATGTAACCGGGGGTGCCGATCGCCATGGTGATTGTGCTTTGGCCTGGGGGAGTGGCCTTGCGATGGCGAATTTCTTTCACGGCTCCGAAGTCAATCAGCACCAGCTTTTGATCCCAACGGCGAATCAGATTCGCGGGTTTAAGATCCCGGTGAATCAGATGCTTCTGGTGGACGAATTCCAGGATCTCCAGGACATCCCCCAACAGTTGGATCACCTCTGGCTCCGCAAGCATCTGACCAGGAAAAATCTGATGATCCAGGGGATCGCCCTGAATGAATTCTTGCACCAGATAAAATTCTCCATCCTGCTCAAAATGAGCCAGCAGGCGGGGAATCTGGTCATGGCAACCAAGGTCATGCAGTTTTTCTGCTTCCCGCTGGAACAGGAGATGGGCCACTGCCAAAGTGTCTGGGTCCTGATACTGGGGCTTCAGTTGCTTGACCACACAAAGAGGACTGCCTGGAAGGTGGCTGTCTTGAGCCAAGAAAGTTTGCCCAAAGCCGCCACTACTCAGGGGTTGAATAATTTGATAGTGACCCGCCAGAATCTGTTGTGGCATGAGGGAACATTGAGCCCAAGCATTCCCAGACTACCGCCTTCTGTTATCAGAGGCTGTATTCTTTTTCAGAAGTTTAACTAATGTCGGCCATGACTGGTACAGACCCTTTACAGGGTTTTGAGATTGATCTCCTGCCAGAGGACTCGATAGAGCTGCAGGGGCTGATCTTTGCCCTTGACACTGGTGGGTGGCAAGAATTCTACCGGGGGCTGCCAGTTCCCCAGGCTATCCAGGGTGGCCTGGGAAATCAGAATTTCACTGGCTCCAGCGACATTGCAAATGCGACTGGCCACATTCATGGTGTCCCCAATGTGGGTGTACTGAATCAATTGGCGGGAACCAATGTTGCCTGCAGCAACTTTACCGGTATTGAGTCCAATGTGAATTTGCCACTGGAGATTGCGTTGCTGGTTCAGTCGTTGCATGGCCTGCTGCATCTCGATCGCAGCTTCTACAGCTCGCTTAGCATCATCCGCTTGGCGATAGGGAGATCCCCAGACAGCCAAGAGAGCATCGGCAATGTACTTCTCCAGGGTGCCCGCATAGTGGAAGACAATGTCTTCGACCATGACAGTGAAATACTCGTTCAGCAACTCCAGAATTTGGCGGGGCTCCATGCTAGCGGCCATCTGGGTGAAGCCTGTGATGTCAGAGAACAGGGCTGTGACTTCGGTCTCGACAATTTTTAGATCCTCTTCCCGCTGAATCTGCTGGCTAACGGCTCTGGGGAAAAACCGCTCTAACTTAGCCCGCATGACTGCTTCTGCCTGCATTTTCTGAGAAAGGCGGGTATTGGAGATGGCGATCGCAGCCTGATTTCCCATGGCAATCAGGAAATCCAGGTCTTCCTCGGCGAAGACATAGGCCTGAGACTGGTTATCGACGTATAAGACTCCGATCGTGGATTCGCTGGTTTGCAAGGGCACACACATTGAGGCGCGAATCGCCTGCTGCAAAATAGATTCTGTGGTGTCGAAGCGTTGATCAAGACGGGCATCATTGGTCAGGATAGCGTCACCCTGTTGTAGAACCAGTTCAGCGATCTGGGTGCTGTAAAGGATGTCCTCTGATGGATTGCCAAACCGGGATTTGACCGCCTTTCGTTCCAGGCGACCAGTGGCATCATTCACGAGCAAAATCACAGCCCGATCCACAGCCATGATTTCAAACAGCAGGTTGAGGATTTTCTCGAGCAGCCCATCTAGAGAACCCGGCGCAGATAATTCTTTGCCCACTTCCAGGAGAATCCGCAGTTTGTCCGTGTTCCGTTGAGTTTGGTCCTGACGCAATTTCAGAGCTGTGCCCTGAGGCATACTCTGTTCCAGTAATTGCCGAATTTCAATCCGACTTTGTTCAGGCGAAATGCGCCGCACGATCGAGAAGTTTTCTGTTTCGGACGGGAGGACTTCTGGGGCTAAATCTGGGGCAGGGAGGGTGAGGACAAACTTGCAGGCGACGTTGCCGAAACGAATCATATCGCCATCCTGGAGATTCCACTGCTGAACTTGAGCACCATTAACAAAGGTGTGGTTGCTACTTTGCAAATCTCGGACAGTGCTGTGATCGTCCGCAACGTCAATCTCAGCGTGGTAGCGAGACACGCTCCGACCAACATCTGAAATGGAAATGTGGTTATTTTGCTCCCGACCGATCGTATTGACGCCGGGTAAGAGCGTGAAGGTCTGACTATTATCGGTTTCGGAGTAGCAGATAAGAAACGGCATGGGCATCAGCAGTTAAACGATCTGTAGAGCCGTACCGATGGTAAGGCTCTCTCCCCGGAAGGGGCAACAGTTAGACCGGTATTACACCAATTGCATGTCTGATCTTAAATTTTCGGACTAAATCAGTCATTCTGTTACCCGATATCACAGTAAATTGCCCCTGAGGCTCTAGTGGGTGGCACGGTCTTCAGTCTTTAAGTCTCAGACGGTCCTCCCCGGGATGGGGAGAACGATACTGATTCGCGATCGCGGCTTTCCCTCTGATAGGGAATGCCCAGAGCAGTGGGAGGGATGGCCTGACCAGCCAGCCCAATCAATGCCAGCAATGCGATCCCATAGGGCAACATCACCAGTAACTGATAAGGGATATTGAGCCCGAAGGCTTGAATGCGCAATTGTAATGCTTCCGTTGCGCCAAATAACAGACAGGCTAGAGCAGTCCAGACGGGATGCCAGTGACCAAAAATCAAGGCTGCCAGGGCAATGAACCCCTTACCGGCACTCATGTCTTCTGTAAAGAAACGGACGTGGACCAGAACCAGGTAAGCGCCTCCCAGTCCACTGAAAGCGCCACTCAAGATCACGCTGACGTAACGGATCTGAGCAATGCTGAGGCCAACCGTGTCGGCAGCAAGGGGATATTCGCCAACAGCTCGTAAAGCCAGACCTGGGCCAGTGCGAAATAGAATATAGGTACTTAACGGCACCAGCAGAAACAGCAGATACACCAGCAAATCTTGATGGAACAGTACGGGACCCAGGATGGGAATCTGATCCAGGCCAGGAAGACCAAAAGCAGGAAATCCCTGAAATTGCTGAGAGTTCTCCCGAAAAACCAGACGGGAAAGGAAAGAGGTTAAGCCGCTGGCAACCAGATTAATCGCCAGACCAGAAACCAACTGATCAACCCGCAGGGTAACACACAGAATGGCATGGAGTAGCCCAACTAATCCGCCTACGACCAGAGCTGCCAGGACACCCAGCCCGTTACTGCCACTATAGAAAGTGACGGCTGCACTGCAAAAAGCCCCAGTCAGCAACATTCCTTCCAGGCCAATATTCAACACGCCCGATCGCTCGGACCACAGCCCTCCCAGGGCAGCGAAGGCCAGAGGCACTGCCAGCCGCAGACTTGCAGTCAGATAGTCCGTGAGGAAAAGCCCGCTATTCATGCCTGTTCCTCAAGTACCATGCTGACGGGCGATCGTTTCCAGAGATATTGTTCCAGAACTAAGCCGACCGCAACAAATAGAACAGTGAGCCCCTGAATGACATAGACTACAGTCACAGGAACCCCAGCGCTACGCTGCATCACGTTGGCCCCAGCTCGTAGCGCCCCAAAGAAGAGGGAGATGAACCCAATTCCCAGAACACTGCCCCGGCTCAGGAGGGCGATCGCGATCGCGTCAAACCCGTATCCGGGTGAGAATTTCTCGAAGAGCCGATACTTCAGACCCAGGACTTCTCCGGCTCCGGCTAATCCAGCCAGACCCCCAGACAGGGCCATAGCCAGCATGATGGTTCCTGGGACAGAAATCCCAGCATAACGGGCTGCGATCGGGTTCTGCCCGACTGCGTCAACCTGGTAACCCAGGGCAGAGTGCTGCAGAACGACCCAGAGCACCAGGGCTGCGCCTAGGCCGACCAAGATACCAGCATGGGCCTGGCTGCCAGCTAGAATGATCGGCAGACGGGCGGATGGCGCAATCATTGGGCTGAAGGGTGTCGGGGCTGCCGGATCTTTCAGGGGACCCGCCACCAGATAGCTGATCCAATGCAGCCCAATGTAGTTAAGGAGCAGGGTTGTAATCACCTCATTCACCCCACGCAGGGCTTTCAGATAACCGGGGAACCAACCCCACAGGGCTCCGAACAGAAAAGCTGCGGTCAGGGCCAGGGGGAGATGCAGCCAACCGGGTAGTCCAGGCAAATAAAGGCCCACGATTGTACTCCCCAGCCCGCCGAGGTAAATCTGCCCTTCGGCTCCAATATTAAATTGACCAGCCCGAAGGGCAACCAGAACGCCCAGAGCAGCCAGCAGGAGCGGTGCGGTCTTCGTAAGGGTGTTCCCAAATCCGTAGTAGTTGGCTAAAGATTCACGGAACAGAACCCCGTAAGCTTTGAAAGGACTGACTCCTGTCAGAGCAATTAAACCCGCTCCTACCAGAAGCGCGGCTGCGATTGCCAGGGTAGGGGAGAGCAGGGGCCGGATGGCCGGGACAAGCTGAGCTATTTTCACGGGGATGCTATTCCCATTCTGCTAAAAACTGCATTTATAGTCGGGACAGATGGCCTGGGTGGTTTACCAGGAGCTGGATGGGACTCACAACCTTGCCCTGATGGCGACCTGTCAGTCAACCGGTGTTGTGGGAGTTGTGGAGGATGTGCCTTGAAGGAGTGAAATTACTGAGGTTTGTTGAGTGATCCCGTAATACAGTACGTGATTGCGGTAGAAACCCAGTGGTGATACCTCTCCAGGCAGTTTTAGTCTGGCAGAAGATAGAAACAGAAGATTTCAGCCTCATTGTATAGGAGAGTCGAATGGATATTGTTGCAGATACTCCTAATCCTGAACGGTACACCTATTTCTTTGCCCTCTACGGTAGAAATTATGGCCATCAAACTGGCCTATTACATGTTCAACATGACTTTGACCTGCCCGTGAGAGATCTGCATCAGTTGATTCGTCAGCGAATTGACGATGTTTTAGGTGAAGACACTGCATCCTGTTATCAGATTTTTGCCCTTGCAGCCCCCGAACCGATTCCCTGCCTTAATTAGTTTTTTTGGGATGGGACGCCGGTCATCAGTAACCCAATCTGATCGATCGTTGCAATCGCAGCATTCAGCGTATCCATCAAGCGACCCTCATACAAAACGGCAATCCGATCGCTCACGGTCATCAGTTCATCCAGTTCTGTAGAGATATAGAGAATGGCCGCTCCCCGTTCTCGTTCCACCATTAAGGCTCGTTGTACAGCTTCTGTCGCACCCACATCCAGCCCCCTGGTAGGTTGCATGGCTACAATCAACGCGGGTTCTCCCGCCAACTCCCTGGCCAAAACGACTTTCTGCTGGTTGCCCCCTGACAGTAGGCTGACTTTCATCCCAGCATCGGTTGCCCGGATGTCAAATTTCTCGATCGTAGCCTGACCATGCGCCTGAATGGCCTCTTGTTGGAGAAGCCCGTGGCGACAGAAAGGGAGAACTCTAAACCCTTTGAGAACCAAATTGCGGGCGATGCTGAAGCTCAGCACCAGCCCCACCTTTTGCCGATCAGCAGGAATATAGCCGACCCTCATCAGTCGAAGTCGCTGTTGCAGGGGCCAATGGGTGATGTTTTTGCCTTGCAGATGAATTTCCCCCTGGACTGGTGATCTCAGGCCGGTGATCGCATCGACCAGTTCCTGTTGGCCATTCCCATCGACCCCAGCGATCCCCAGGATTTCGCCAGCATGGATTTGGAGGGAAAGGTTCTGTACAGCAGGGAGGGACCGATCATCTCGGACCTGTAGGGTGTGGATGGCTAGGACAATTGGCCCTGTTTGAGCTGGCGGTTTCTCGACCCGAAAAAGGACTTCCCGCCCCACCATTAACTTGGCAAGTTGCTCGGGCGTTGTGTCCTGGGGGCGGGTGGTGGCTACAACCCGCCCCTGGCGCAGGATCGTGATGGCATGGCAGAGGCGCATCACTTCCTCCAGTTTGTGACTGATGAAAATGAGGGTATGGCCCGTTGCCGCCAGTTGGCGTAATATGGCGAAAAAGCTGTCCACTTCCAGAGGGGATAACACGGCGGTCGGTTCATCCAGAATCAGGAGTTTGGCCTTCCGATAAAGAGCCTTGAGGATTTCAACCCGTTGCTGAGCCCCAATCGGCAGATCACCAACCCGGCTATGGGGATTAACTGGCAGAGCATAGTGATGGGCTAAGGCCGCAATTTTTTCCCCTTCTTGGTGTAAATCCAGGTTCCAACCAGAACCACTTCCCAGAATGATGTTCTCTGTCACAGTCAATTGGGGCACCAGCATGAAATGTTGGTGAATCATCCCAATTCCATAGTGGATGGCAACCCTGGGGCTGTGCAGGTGGATGGGGCGATCGTCCAGCCAAATCTGTCCCTCATTCGGTTGGTATAGACCACAGAGGATGTTCATCAGAGTGGTTTTTCCGGCTCCGTTCTCTCCCAGCACAGCATGAATGGTCCCGGCTTCTATGGCCAGGTTGATCCGGTCATTGGCCAGGAATGATCCAAACCGTTTCGTGATGCCTTCCAGTCGAAGGTAGGACATAAATCAGGTCAAGCTTTTCCTTTCATGCAATAGGTATCTTTCCCCCCTTCCTGACATTTCGCAAAAGTCAGGGTTTTAGCCACGATCGCCGCCTTAACCTGGGTGACCTTCTGGGCCAGTGCTGGGGAAATGACTGGATTTAATTTGCCAAGACGGACAATCTCCGGTTTTTCCAGACCAATGGTATAGACCTCGCCCTTGATTTCTTGGCTGCGTACCAGTTCAGCCATATAAGCGATCGCCAGATCAATGCGCTTAATCGCGCTGGTCAGAACCGCTTTGGGCGCTACATCAAACTGGTCGGCGGTGTTCCCGAAGACATAGACCCCTTTGTCGGCGGCAGACTGGAGAACGACGGGAGCGGCATTGTCCAGCCACTGATAGACCACATCTGCACCCGCAGAAATCAGGGCGAGAAAGGCTTCCTTAGCGGTGGCAGCATCATTCCAGTCGCCTGTGAACGTGGCACTGACCTTAATATTTGGCTGAATGGACCGGGCTCCCAGTTCAAATCCCCGGAATTCATTCCGGGTGGCTTCAAACTCCTGGCCCGCCAGATAAGCCATCTGGTTCGATTTCGTCAGAGAGGCCCCAATGACGCCACAGAGATAGCCCAATTCCATACTGTTAAGGCGCAGAGACGCGATATTACTGCCCGTTGCGGCTCCATTCACGACCACAAAGAAAGTATTGGGAAATTGACCAGCCACCTGCTGGGTGGCAGCATCAAACTGGCCCCCATGGGCAAACACCACATTAAATCCCCGACGGGCAAAGTCAGAGAGGGCTTCAGCCTGATCCGCCTGATCCACTTTCTCGACATAGGCCACTTCTGCTCCCAGGTTGCTCTTGACCACATTCAAGCCCTCATACCCCGCCTGGTTCCATGCCTTATCGGAGATGATCCCTGGGAGGACGATCGCGGCTTTGAAGGTCCCGGCAGGACCACTGGAGGAAGTGGGATCGCTTCCGCTCTCAGAGGCAGGTGGAGGATTGGTCGTACAGGCTTTCAACAACACCGTACTTCCCAGTGCCATGGAACTGTACAGAAGAAATTGACGCCGACTTGGTTGGCCCGCCATGCTGATTCACTCCCTCAATCCTGCCGAATAGCAATGTTCAACTCAGTGGACCACAGGACTAAAAGTGCTGTCAATCTGAATTCCCCGGCTGGTCATCATTTGTTCAAATAAGGGAGTGGTCAAAGCCTGCTCCACTGGCCAGACTCCCGGCTTTCGCAATTGACCAGCCAGCATAAGTTCGGCCAGACTACCCGTTCCAACTCCCGCTGCGATCGCTGTATTGGCATGAACCAGGGTGGACTGGCAGCGGATGGACTGCCCATTTTTGGCCCCCTGAACTTCGGAGCGAATGGCCACTCCAATGCCAGAGCAGAGATCCGTGACAGCAGTCATCCCATAGCTGACGTGGGAGAGAAATTCGATCGCCCCCGGATTGTGCATCCAGGACTTGGGGAAAATGTGGGCGGCAATCCAGGTGAGGTGATTGTAAAAGTCTGGGACCGAGCCGAACTTGGTCATCACCGTGCGGACCTCGGGAAAACTCTCCGGCAGGGTAAAGGCTTCCGGCATGTCAAACCAGTAGACATGGCCCTGGTGGTAGGGGGGGGGGAACGGAACTGTTTCCCGATCGCTGTAAGGTTTCACCTCCTGCCACTGGCCCCCAATCCAGACCGGAAAGGGCTGCTGCAACCCCAGGAAAGTGGTTCGCATCACCGTCACCCCAGCTCCTCCAGACCCAGAGACCACGTAACTGAGATGAATCTGCTCTGCTACATCTAGTTGCTCCATGTCCCGCCGCACCATACTGTTGGAAATGCCTGGAAAAATCCCCGTATTGATGATAGCGGTCACCCCAGCCGCAGCAGCAGCCTCTTTAGCGGCCAGAGCTTTAAGGGTAAAGCTGCGATTGTCGCTCACATCCAGATAATTGACCTCGTGCTCAATGCAAGCCTGGAGGACCTGGGTATCCCGATAGAGGAAAGGACCGGCACAGTGGATGATCAGGGTATGGGCTGCGATCGCCCGATGCAGGGCAGGCTCATCTTCTAGGGCCAGTGGCAGAAACGTCACCGCTGGCCCCAGTGCCCGGGCAACGGCTGCTCCCCGGGGTAGGTGCTGGCCGGTAATCGTGATGCGCGCCTGGGTATGGGCTACCAAATCGGCAGCTACGGCCCGACCAATCCGACCTGTACCTCCCAGAATGAGTACGGTGTCTGTCATTTCAGTTCAAGCGGGTATTGCGTGATCCCATCCTAGAGCCAGCCCTGTCCCAATTTCTCCTGTTGTTAAACAGATTCACGATCGGGGGCCGACTGTAATTGCAGCGTACACATCCGAGGTGTGACCAGGATTCTTTTCTTGCCAAACTGCTCAAAGAGCACCGTCACCACATCGCTTCTGTCATCGCTCACGACCTTCGTCACCTGTCCCAGGCCGAACTTATGGTGGGTAACGGTATCCCCAGCTTTAAGCACCCGAAATAAGGTGGGGAGCCTCTGAAGCTGGGACCGTTGGCGTCTTTTCAGCCTGGGGGTTGCTGAACCCTGGGCTTGTTGCTGGAGCAAAGCCTCTAATCCGGGGAATTCTGCTGGTTGACTGACCACGATCGGGAAAAGCTGTCGCCATAGTTCCACCTGGGCCTGATTGAGGTGGAGCGACGGCAGGAGCTCTTGCTGTTCCAGGGCGGCAAAAAACTGCTGCAGGGTCGTGGCGACGGCTTCTTTCAACGCAGGCTCCCCAGCCCACCAGTGGCTGAAGTAGCGATCGAGGCGGAACCGATCCACCGCCCGGAGCATGTCCAGGACTTCCAGGGCTTGCCAGTCGCTCGGATGACGGGTCAACAGTGCCTGGAGACGATGCACCTGCTTCAGCACTCGTTCATAATCGGCCTCATCCAGAAATTGGGAGGTAGCCTTGTCTTTCAGCAGATACAGGTGTAGCTCCTGTTTCGATCGGGTGATGGCCACATACAGCAGTCGCCGTTCTTCCTCCAGTTCGCCAGCCTGCTTCTCCCCAAAGGGGATCAGACCTTGATTACAGTGGGGGACGATCACGATCGGCCATTCCAGACCTTTGGCCTGGTGGATGGTGGTGAGCCGGATGCCTTGACGGTGGTCCTGTTGCTGCTGCTGGGTCTGGTCGGCCCGGATCTGCTCCAGAACATCCAGAAAATCCACCAGACTCCCCTTCTCTCTGGCATAGTCGATCAGGGCTTCCACCCCCGCTGCTTTCCCCTGGCCGGTTTCCGGGAAGCCACTATGGTGTCGGAGATAGTCTCGGTAGCCCAGACAGCGATCCAGATCTCGCAGAGCCACCTCAGCAGATTCTGCCTGGGTGGCCGTGGCGATCCAGTGGGCCAGCCGCTCCAGTTTGGCACTCGTGTCCCCATTGGCAACCTTGAGGCGGGTCGTCAGGAGCATGGTGCTGAGGGGCAGCCGCTGCTCAACGATCGCCTGGTGGATTTCCTGCTTCAACTCTCGATTGAGATAGCGCAGTGGGGGAATTGATTTAACCCGATTCCAGTCTTCTCCGACAGGGCTTCCGGAAGAGCCCTCAGCCCTGGCCAGGTTACCCAAGGCCAGGAAGTTGGTAATTTCCGATCGGCGATAGAAAGGAACCAGATCCGGTCCCCAGTAGGGAATCTGTTCTTTAATCAGAAATTGCTCGATATAGGGCGTCTGAGCATAAACCCGCACCAGAATGGCAATCTCTGCCGGTTTGATCCCCTGGTTCAGGGCTACTTTGACCTGAGCGACTACCTTCCTACCCAGATCTTCCAGGTTGTCTCCCTCATGGACCTGGGTGCGGCCCTCGAACCCCTGGGTCAGGCTCAGGTGTTTGGGATAGCGCTGGCGGTTGTGCCGGATCACGGCATTGGCCAGGACCACCTGGGAAGCCGGACAGCGAAAATTATCGGTGATGGTATAGGTGGTGGGGTGGTAGCGCTGGTCAAAAATCTCCAGAATGAAGCGAGAACTCGCCCCTCGCCATTCATAAATGGTCTGGTCATCATCGCCGATCACCATGTAGTTGCGATGGGGCCGGGTGATCAGATCGAGGATGGCAAACTGAGCCCGGTTCACATCCTGGAACTCATCCACCATCACACAGTCAAACAGGGATTGGATCTCTGCCAATAGCTCTGGATAAGTAGCTAGCAGTTCCCAGCCTGTCATCAGCATGTCGTCAAAGCCGATCGCCCCCTCCTGGCTGCGGATCTGCTCAAACAGTCGGTATAGCTCCAAATACCAGGCCAGGCCTTGTTCCAAAGGTGGTTCCGCCTGCTGGGCAATGCGGGCATGGGGCCCTTCACAGGGGTACTGGCTCCGATCCAGATCCGCATACTGGAGATTTCCTTTACAGCGGCTGACGTAGGCCAGGAAGTCTTCCTGGTCCATATCTTCCAGTTCGTCTTTGAAATCGACATTGAGCCGACGGGCTTCCCCGATCGTCCGAAAAAACAGATCTCGATTCACCTGTTGCGGATCCCGGTTTGCCCCAGGGTCGATCGGTAAATAGCCCTGCTGTCTGGCCCGCCGAATCACATAGAACCCCAGCTTATGGAGAGTCCAACTTTTCACGGTCCGACAATGGGGCCACTGGCCCAGGGCTTTTTCAATGTCACTGACAGAGGCTCGACTGAAGGAGGTGGCCAGAATCTGGCCTGGGTCAAACCGATCTTCCTGGACCAGACGATGGATGCGATGGACCATGGCAGTCGTTTTGCCTGCACCCGCAACGGCGAAAACCCTGGCTGGCCCCTCCGTATGGTTAACGATCGCTTGCTGCTCTGCTGTCAGTTGCACGCCCAGACATCAATCCCTAAATATCATTCACAAGGAACAAAGGTACCATAATTACCAGGGGGCGGGCACAGGGGCAAATGGCTGATCTATTGAACGAATCCAATCAAAGTTTCCAGTCGGGATTTGGCGATCGGGAGGCGGGCTTCAATGTCTGGATTATCCAGGGCCGAAGGTAATTTGCCACTGACTTCGATCCCCGCCTGGGGCAAACTGACGTTCATCAACCGCAACCGATTGGAGAGACAGTAGGCCAGCCCTCGATAAAACCGTCGCCCGAATTCCACGTCTGCCTCGGCCCGCTGGGTCAGGAGTGCCTGGGGTAGGGCCAGTAAAGTAGCATCAGTCTCCGCCACGACAGTGGCGGAAGGCGGACGATGATCGACGAAAGACATTTCCCCGATCACTTCTCCAGGAGATAGGTGGGCCACGACCCGCTGTTCATGCAGCCCACCGGGAGCCTGCACCGTCACTACCAGAACGCCATCCAGCAGAATATACAGGGCGGTGATAGGATGCCCTTCTTGCACAATCTGATCCCCTGCAGCCACCGTAATTCGCTGACTGACTTGCTGCAGCCACTCCATATCGTTATCAGACAGCTCACCCAAAATCAACAACGAATTTCTCATAGGGATGCCTGGGAAGATGCGTGTAAAAAGATTGCTCATCATCTTAGTGCAGGGAGGGAAGAGTCAACCACTCCTTGATAAGGGTTGGCTCTCAGCCACGACCCTATGCTTACACCATAGTATTTCTAGAAATTAAGGGCTCGTTAAACAAAGTTTCTTAATTGATACAGAAGGAGAAGCTATGGGGTTTGGACTCAACATGTGTCTCCTTCTGGTCCACCAGTTTATCTGGATCTGGGTTTTGGTATGCCCCCTGAAATGGGCTTGGACTTGAGATAGTGCTGGCGCTGGGCTGGATTGAAGCGCTCGATCGCATACCGCAGCATGGTGCGGGGCATCTCGTGGCTATGTTTGTCCAGAAACGCCTCCAGAACCTGAACGTCCTGCTTTCCTACTTCCCGCAACATCCAGCCCACAGCCTTGTGAATCAGGTCATGGCGATGGCAGAGGAGATGGGTTGCGATCGCCAGAGTATCCTCAAATTGACCCTGCCGAATGAAGGCTAGGGTGGTGATGATGGCGATGCGCTGTTCCCAGAGATTGTTCGACGCCGCCAGCTGATACAGCACCGTTCGATCCTGGTGTAATAAATAGGCTCCCAGGATGGCAGGGCAGGTCCCATCGACCAGATCCCAGTTATTGATCCGATCGGTATGGTCCAGATAAAACGCTGCAATTTCGGCCTGTCTAGCAGCATCAGCTTTCCGAACTTGATCCGTGAGAATCAACAGGGCCGTGAGCCGGAACTCATGCCAGGGACTCTCCAACAGTTGGGCCACTGCCTCCAGGCTCAGATGGCGATATTGTTTGGCTAGCCTGCGCTGTTCTGGGACGGTAATCCCCAGAAACCGATCGCCGGCCCCATACTCTCCCGGTCCGGTTTTGAAAAACCGCATCAGATGCTGTGCCTTTTCAGGATTGGCCAGGGATTGCAGAGCTGCTTGGAGGTCAGAATAGGAATCCGTCATGATGCAGGGTTAGTCTCGATCGGTTCGCACCCCAATCGCCTGTTCCAGTCGCTTCACCCAGGTCAGAATGGCCCACACCAGCAGGGTTCCCATCAGGCTGGTGAGCCAGAGACCACAACCCGCTGTCATGCCCAAGGCAGCGGTCGTCCAGATTGCTGCGGCTGAAGTCAGGCCCTTCACCACAGGTTTGTCTCCCTGTCTGGATTGATGCAAAATCTCTCCAGCCCCGAGGAAACCAACACCTGTGGCCACACCCTGGATGACCCGGCTCATGGCCTCATCTGAGGGTGGGTCATTGGTTTGCAGGGGCATCATCACGATAATAGCGGATCCCAGACTGACCAGCATGTGGGTTCTGAGTCCGGCGGGTTTGCCTTCAATCTGTCGATTCCAACCAATCAGCCCACCGCCCAGAACGGCAATCAGTAATCTCAGGAGTACTTGGAGCCCGTCCTGGGCATTGAGATGGGAAACGGCATTCATAACACATCGCAGTGGGAAGAAGTTGAAAAACGATTTATCCTAGGAAGTCTGTCTATTGTCTCACCACCTATGCTAGATACCCTGGATCTGCATCTTTCCCTGGATAAAGCCACCTATCAGACTGAGATGGAGCGGCTAATGATGCAACTGCGATCGCTACAGAATGCCTGCTGGGAAAAGAAAATGCCTGTCATTGTGGTGCTAGAAGGCTGGGCGGCTTCTGGAAAAGGAGCCCTGGTGAAAAAGATGATTGCCTACATGGATCCCAGAGGATTTCAGGTCCATCCCATCTGGCCCTCCACCAAAGCAGAGCGGCAATATCCTTTCCTGTGGCGGTTCTGGAAGAAGCTGCCAGCCCGGGGCGCGATCGCCTTCTACTACCATAGCTGGTATACCCATGTCTTGGAGGACCGGCTGTTCGATCGCATTGCGGTGGCGGATGTCCCGGCAGCCCTGGCCCAGATCAATGCCTTTGAGCGCCATCTGGTAGATGACGGGGCCGCGATCGCCAAGTTCTGGATTCACCTCAGCCGAAAAGAATTGAAACAACGACTGCAGGAATATGCGGCCCATCCCCTGACGGCTTGGCGGGTGCGATCGGAGGACTGGCAACAGGAAAAAAACTACGATCGCTACACAGCCTATGCCGAAGAAATGCTCGTACAGACCAGCACAGGCAGCGCCCCCTGGACTCTGGTTGAGGGCAACAGCCAGCGCTGGGCCAGGGTGAAGGTACTGACCCAGTTGACGGCGACTCTGACCGAAGCCTTGGACCGGCTACATCTGCAGTTCCCGGTACCCACGTTGCCTCCCCAGGCACACCTGGAACCAACGGAACCTGATATTCTGGCGCAGGTGGATTTTAGCCATGCCCTGTCCGAATCAGACTATCGACAGCAGCTTGGTCAGGTTCAGGTTCAACTCCGCAAGCTGCAACTCAGCATCTACAGATACCGGATTCCGGTGCTGGTGCTGTTTGAGGGCTGGGATGCTGCCGGAAAAGGGGGAGCGATCAAACGTCTAACGGATATCCTCGATCCCCGCAGTTACTTTGTCCATCCCTTTGCAGCTCCGACAGATGAGGAAAAGGCGCACCACTATCTCTGGCGCTTTTGGCGGCAACTCCCGACATCTGGGACGATCGGAATTTTCGATCGCTCCTGGTATGGGCGTGTTCTGGTGGAACGGGTCGAAGGATTTGCCACAGAAACAGAGTGGCGTCGCGCCTATCGGGAAATTAATGAGTTTGAGGCTCAGTTGACCAGTGCGGGCTATGTGCTGGTGAAAATCTGGCTGCACATTAGCCCGGAGGAGCAAATGAAGCGCTTTTTGGAACGGCGAGATGATCAGTTCAAGGAGTACAAACTCACGGACGAAGATTGGCGCAATCGGGACAAGTGGCCTTACTACGAGGTTGCAGTTAATCAAGCTCTCCAGCGTACCAGTACGCCCAATGCACCCTGGGCTGTGATTTCTGCTAATGATAAATACTATGCTCGGGTGCAGGTGATTCAAACGGTAGTTGCAGCGATTCGAGCAGAATTAAACCGTCGCAAATGTAAGAAATAATGGATATCGAACTGATTCCCTGCTCTCCAGCTAATCTGGAACATTTGCTCGCAGGTCCAGACGTTTTCCTGACTAACTATGGTCTTCAGGTCGCTGAGGACTACTTACCCTTTGAAGGGGCTTTGGAGCATAGTCTGCAGCAGATACAATCCCAGGCGATCTGGCATCCCTGGTTGCCCTATCTGTTTATCTGGCGACCCGATCGGACCCTCGTCGGCATGGGCGGTTTCAAAGCCATTCCAGATTCTCAGCGGACGGTTGAGATTGGCTACTCCGTGGCCCCCGCTTATCAGGGAAAAGGAATCGCTACGGCTGCTGCCCAGCAGTTGATTGTGCTGGCGTTTTCTTCTGGTTTGGTGGACTGTGTTTGTGCCCATACCTTGGCTGAGCCCAGTGCTTCGACCAGTGTGTTGCAAAAATGTGGCATGGTGCAGATTTCAGAGGTCACCGATCCCGATGATGGCCCAGTCTGGCGATGGGAAATCCACCGCTGTATGCCCTAGAGGCGTTGCAGGCAACGCCTCCTGCTTCCTACCTCCTGCTCTCACCCCTGATACTGCACCCGATAAATCCGGTGATTAGCTTCCTCTGTGATCAGCAAACTCCCATCGGGCAAGACCAGCAATCCCACGGGACGGCCCCAGGTCGTCGGTCCAGCAGGGTCCACCAGAAACCCGGTCAGAAAATCCTCGTAATTACCCAACGGACGGTGATTGAGGTCGAAGGGCACAAAGACAATTTTGTACCCCGTCCCTCGATCTCGGTTCCAGGACCCCCGAAACGCCACAAAGGCACCGTTCCGATAGCGGGGTGGAAAGGTTTGCCCGGTGTAGAAACGTAATCCCAGTGCTGCCGAATGAGCCTGGAACAACACATCTGGCGTGCGGGTGGCGGCCACCCGATCGGGACGGGAACTCCGCCCATCCCGGCGATGGCGGGGATCCAACAATTGGGGAGACAGGTAGGCATAGGGCCAGCCGTAGAATTCTCCCTGGCGCAGCCGGGTGAAATAATCGGGCACCAGGTCATCTCCCAGCCCATCCCGTTCATTGACCGTGGTGTAAAGGTCCCGAGTCACAGGATGGAAATCCAGCCCCACCGGATTACGCAACCCCGCCGCAAAAGTCCGACGATCGCCCCCATCCCGATTCATCACCTGCACAGACGCCCGGGGAAGGTCTTCCTCATCCGCATTAGAGCGGGAACCAATGGAGACATAGAGTTTCTGTCGATCGGGGGAAATGACCACATTCCTGGTCCAGTGCTGGTTATACCCTCCAGGAGTCAAGTTTGCGATTTTTTGCCCTTTGCCCTGGAGTTGCTCCTGTCCGGGACGATAAGGAAACCGCAGCACCGCATCAGTATTTCCCAAGAAAAAGGCATCGTCACTGAAAGTCATGCCAAAAGGTTGGTTCAGGCCATTGGGCGCACTGGCGAAAGTCTTTTGCACATCCGCAACCCCATCCCGATCCGTATCCCGCAGGAGTCGAATCCGATTCTCTGAGGTTTCCGTCACCAGCACATCCCCAGTGGGGGTCAGGGCCAACCAGCGGGGTTTATTCAGGTTCTCCGCAAAGACATTGACAACAAATCCTTTAGGCACCCGCAATGTGGGCTGAGTCGGAACCGAAATCACCCTGGGGGGCCGGGAAGAACTCCCGGTACTGTAAGGCGCAGGCAAATCGGTAATCTTAATCCGGATCGGTGTGGGAGAGAGGGGTTGGGTCGAAATCCGGGTCTGGGAGAATGACCGGGGCTGAATCGGCTGATTATTTTCAGCCCGCAGATTTGATCCGGCATGACAGGCCGCCTGGGAAAACAGCAGGAGTCCGATCAGGAGGGGGGATACCTTCATAGCTTTAGTCCACTGGCCAACTCCTCCAGGCTAGTACAAGTTCATTTCCCTGGGGGGATGGGTTTCGAATCCGTTCAACCCACCCAATTTTCAGGTCCGTAGATCCTGACTTGCCCCCAGTCATCTGCAAGGTTAGGATCAGAATCTGCATAAACATAAAATTTTTCTGTTTATTATTGAGACCCGCGTGACTATCACCCCCCCTGCGATTAATTCTCTGACTCCACCCCCAACTTCCCATGCCCAGGGCTGGCCCGGTTTGATTGAAGCCTACCGGCCCTATCTACCCGTGACCGACCAGACCCCGGTCGTGACCTTGAAAGAAGGGAACACCCCCCTGATTCCAGTCCCCACAATCGCTGCCGAAATTGGTCGCCAGGTCCAAGTCTTTGTCAAATACGACGGGCTCAATCCAACGGGCAGCTTTAAGGACCGAGGCATGACCCTGGCTATTTCCAAAGCCAAAGAAGCGGGTGCACAGGCCGTCATCTGTGCCAGCACAGGGAATACCTCAGCAGCGGCGGCAGCCTATGCCCGTCGGGGTGGCATGCGGGCCTTTGTGCTGATTCCAGACGGCTATGTAGCCCTGGGCAAACTAGCCCAGGCCCTCCTGTATGGCGCAGAGGTGCTGGCGATTCAGGGCAATTTCGATCGAGCCCTGGAAATTGTCCGGGAAATGGCCGAGAACTACCCCGTCACCCTGGTCAACTCGGTCAACCCGTACCGGCTGGAAGGCCAAAAGACCGCTGCCTTTGAAGTTGTGGATGTTTTGGGAGACGCCCCAGATTGGCTCTGTATCCCCACCGGCAATGCAGGGAACATAACCGCTTATTGGATGGGATTTTGTCAGTACCATGCTGAAGAACGGTGCCGTCGCCTGCCCCGAATGATGGGCTTCCAGGCCGCCGGGTCTGCCCCCTTGGTCACGGGTGAAGCCGTGGCCGCCCCGGAGACGATCGCTACAGCCATTCGAATTGGCAACCCGGCCAACTGGCAGCGGGCCATCGCCGTGAAGGAGGCCAGCCAGGGTCAATTCAATGCGGTGACGGATGCAGAAATTCTGACGGCCTATCGGATGCTGGCAGCTCAGGAGGGGATTTTCTGTGAACCCGCCAGCGCAGCATCAGTGGCGGGCATGCTGAAGGTGAAGGACCAAATTCCCACCGGAGCCACGATCGTCTGTGTTCTGACGGGGAACGGTCTGAAAGATCCGGATACAGCCATTCAGCACAGCAACAACCCATTTAAGGCTGGGATCAGCCCGAATTTGCAGGAAGTGGCCCAGGTAATGGGCTTCTAGGCCTCCTCACTCTGGCTCTTTGCCCGTTCCCGGGCCAACTGATCCACCGTATCCCCCAGGGCGGTCGTCAGCCCCTTTCGGGTATGGGCATGGTTTTCTTGCTCAGTTTTCAGGGCCTGTGCCAGGTGATTGCGTTCCGCCATCACTTCCAATAACTTGTGCTTCAGCGCCTCTGCAGTCTGGAATGACTCCACTTCTGCTTGCAGGCCACTAAGTTCCGTCCCAGGATCAGCGGGGAATCGTTCCGCATCCTGGAGACGGGTCAGATCGGCTTTTAGATGGTCGATCGTCTGTTGCGCCAGATGGAGTTCGGTCCGTCGCTGACTGGCCTCTGTTTCATAGAGTCTGCGCCAGTTCATTGCACTGGCATTAGCAGCATCCCGTTCCCGGACTGCCTCTGCCAATTGTTGCTGAAGCGATTTGATTTCAGCTAACCATTGGGTAATTTCCTGACTCATGAATTCCTTCCCTAAAGCAAGGCGCGTGAAACAATACCCGGGGTGGGCAGAATAATGATCAGTAAAATGCCCAGGGCGACCAGTCCCCAAAAATCACGGAAATTATCCAGTTCACTGACATCGTTCAACGCAGGTTCATCAAAGATCGGCATAAAGAACAGCAGGGCCGCCCAGGGGAGCAGGCGAATATCCTGAAGCGCCAGGGGCAGGAGTAACACCAAAATTCGAGAGATCTGGCCAATCACAGCCCCAGTTCGTTGGCCAAACATGGCGTGGACAATGTGCCCCCCATCCAATTGTCCCACCGGCATTAAGTTCAGTGCCGTCACCAGCAAGCCAATACAACCGGCAATGGCCACCGGATTTAATTTAATCGCCGTATTGGCAGTCAGGGAACTTCCGAGGGCAATTTTACTCAGAATGGTCAAGAGCAGAAAAGACTTGGGATTGAGGGGATCGAAATCCAGCATGTCTGCTTCACTGGGCATCGGTACGATAGCCGAGTGGGCCAACCCCCAGAGGAGAATCGGTAAGGTGACGACCAGACCTGCAATCGGACCCGCAATGCCCACATCAAACAACACTTTGCGGTTTGGAATGGGCGATCGAATCTGGATAAAAGCCCCAAAAGTACCGAGGAAAAAGGGAATAGGAATAAAGTAAGGCAGGGTCGTCTTAAGCTGGTAATACTGAGCTACCAGATAATGTCCCAGTTCGTGAATGCCCAGGATGATCAGCAAGGCAATGGCATAGGGGAGCCCAGACAGGAGTAATGCTGGATTGGAGGCAACTCGATCGAAAAAGCTGGAAGAGATGGGTTGCTCCAGCACGATCGCCGTCCCTACCAGTGCGGTGGTCAACCCGGTAGCCAGTAGTAATCCCAGGGCCAAACCAGGACGATAGAGAGACTCGACTTTTTCCTTGCGGTTTTGTTGGGCCTGAGGGTTGGGTACCAGCACAAAAAAGGGTTTATTGCTAAATCCTTCCTGGAACACCAGCAAGAAACGATCCCCAAAATAAGTTTCTACATTCTTACGCACCGTTTCATAGGCCACTTCAGAAGTAGCTCGCAGTTGACCTCTGCAAATAATGGCCTGAGCTTTATAGTCAATCGATTGCAGATAATAAACCGTCCAGGGGAAACAGTTTTGTAGGGTTGCTTCTTCGGTTTTATCGATCGGACGGGGACTAGCGGTATTATCTCGGGCCGCAGGCTGGGTTGTTGGGACCTCAGGCGTCAAGTCCGTACTCCCCTGACTTTGAGGCTGAGATTCAGCTGGTTTCACCGATGACCTGACATCTCGCCGACCTAGCTGCACCAGAAACCAGTAGAGAGGCAAACAGATGATAAAGCTCCCTAACATCAGTTCTGGCGGCATCGAGGTGCTGCCATTATTCAAGAGCGCCCAGGCACTCCAGATGAAGGTTGGCATCATCATAACCAGCCAGAGAAGCCAGACTGGGGTTCTGGTAATTCCTGCGACGCTGCGTTGCACAATATAGTAAGTGAACAAACCCAGCAGCAGTAGGAAGAGCAGTGGTAAAGTCATGCGAATGATCTCAATCAGGCCAGGGATACATGATCCAAGTTATCTCCAGCATAACCGTAATCCCTTAGAGGGGTGCTTTATGATTTACCTGTGACAGGGTTGATTCAGGTCGATCGTGAACAATGTGGATGCACAAGGAATACCGCCAGTTGAACAACTAGTGTAATTTTCAGGTTAGGTGGAGTGCCAACGCAACCCAACACAATCCTGATCAAGGTTGGGTTGCGCTCCGCTGAACCCAATCGCTACAACCAGGCAAAAATCTTTGTCATGGGCTCGCAGATGGATTCAAGTAATATACTTGACCCTTCTTGAACCAGGGAACCTTTGCCTATTTATCACTATCTTCTATCAAAGCTGGGGTTCGAGCCAGGGAATTTTTCCTGGAACAACCTAATTCCATCACCCTTCACCCGATCGTGACACTGCCCCTGGATTCCGTGATTCCTGAAGACCCTAAAACCCTATCCAATAAACAACCCCGCATTGTTTTAGCGGGGGAAGCAGCCTGCGCTATTTATGCGTTCCCACCTAACCGCCACACCCTCGGTGCAACGGCCTATCTTATTGTGGAAAATCAGGTCCGCATTCTGGTGGATTGTCCAGCCTGGGATGAGGGAACACAGACCTTCCTGGAGCAGCAGGGGCCGATTGATTGGCTGTTCATCACCCATCGAGGTGGCATTGGTCAAATCCAAGCCCTGCAACAGGCCCTCGGTTGCAAAGTTTTAATCCAAGAGCAAGAAGCCTATCTCCTACCTGGCATAACCCCAGAGTCCTTCCAGCAGGACTATAGCCTGAGTCTTGCCAGCCAGGTCATCTGGACCCCCGGCCATTCCCCTGGCTCTTCCTGTCTTTACTTGATGGAGTACGGGGGGGTGTTATTTACCGGACGGCACCTTCTACCCGATCCCCAGGGCCAGCCCACCCCCCTGAGAACGGCCAAAACCTTTCACTGGCCCCGCCAAATTCGCAGTGTGCGCTATTTACTGGAACAGTTCACACCCGAGACTCTCAATTTTATCTGCCCTGGAGCCAATACGGGTTTTTTGCGTGGCCAGCGGGCGATCGATCAGGCCTACGATCGACTCGCTCAACTGGATCTGGTAACCTGTCTGCGGACCCAGCCCTTACTTTAGCCCCTACTTGAAACACGCCTGCACAGCTATTTCCACAGCCGATTGCACCTCTCTGGGATAGAACAGCCAGACCCGCTGAAACGGCTGGATCAGGGCTTTGACCAGGGTTGATTGCTCACTAATTTCCTGCAATCCTGTTGCAGCCCGCAACTTAATGCCCCGTTGATACAGGGTATAACCCCGACTCAGGGCAACCCTCAACCCAGCATAATATTGGGGAGAAAATCCCGCCAGGGTAAGCCCACTGTAGACTTGTTGCAGCAAAGCCTGACGATGCCCTTCCTCCAGATGGGTCACATCGATTGCCTTCAAGAGATCCCGCTGGATCAGGCGACGACTCAAATCAGCCAGGATGGGATCGGCACAATTCTGCCAGCGATGCAGGTGGTAGCTAAAGACCGTATCATCCGCACTCAAGTAATGTTCCAAAGGCAGGGTGTTACAGTCTTGAGACAACCAGGCCATAACAGTTTCATCCACAGCCAAATGCCCCTGATGCAGGGCTAATCCAGCCCGTTGAAATGCCTGGGTGAGGGACCAGGATGCAGCCAGATTCTTGGGATGGTTATATACCTGGGCATACATGAAGTAACGCACCAGTAGGTAATGTTCGATCGCCGCCATGCCTTTCCGGGCCACCACCAGTTGCTGACTCACCGGGTCATAGTCCATTGCCAGCAAGATTCGGTCCAGATCTAAGCGGCCATAGGATGCACCTGTAAAATAGCTATCTCGCAATAAATAATCCAGGCGATCGCAATCCAACTGGCTGGACACCAGTTGCCAGACTAGAGGCACCGGATGCTTTTTAAGATAAACCGCCTCGATCCCCTGCACCAAATTGGGATCAAAAGCCGTTAACAGGTGATGGATGGGGGGAGATTCCTTCAGAATCCGCCGCGTCCAGGCCTCATGGTGATTTCCAAAAATCTCTTCGCTGGTGTGACTGAAAGGACCATGGCCAAGATCATGTAACAGGGCGGCACAGAGAACCACCGGTCGATAGATCTGGAGTTGGGGATACCGCTTGGCCAGCCGATCGAAGGCCCGTCGGGCCACTGCCAGCACCCCAACCGAATGGGTGAAGCGCGAGCTTTCGGCCCCATGGAAGGTTAAACTAGCCGGCCCCAACTGGCGAATGCGGCGCAGACGCTGAAATTCCGGGGTATCAATCAGCCGGATGAGCAGGGCTTCGGTTGGATCACTGCTGTCCAGAGTAATCGCACCATGGAGCGGATCATGGTAGGTCCGACTGGCATTAGGTAGCACCGGCCAATACCATTTGATGGGTCAAAACCTCGACAGCAGCCTGATACTGCCGATCTTCGGCTGTGCCAATTTGCTCCCGGGCAATAGGTTCGAGGGAGACCACCTGATCCGGCATGATCCCCATCTGATTAATATCCCGATGGTTGGGCGTTTCGTATTTCGCAACCGTCACCGCCAGCCCAGAACCATCGGAGAGTTCAAAGAGAGACTGGATCAACCCCTTGCCAAAAGTCTTTTCCCCGACCAGTTTGGCCCGACCACTGTCCTGCAAGGCCCCGGCCAGAATTTCGCTGGCACTGGCTGTGCCCTGGTTAACCAGCACCACCAGAGGAGCCTGGGTGAGGGCCTGCCCGGTGGCCTCAAAACTGTCCTGGATCCCCTGGCGATTAACGGTGTAAACGATCGTGCCCTCATCCACCCAGAACCGGGCAATTTCAATTCCGGCCTGCAGGAGCCCCCCCGGATTATTCCGCAAATCCAGAATATAGGCCTGGGCTCCCTGTTTTTCCAGGGTCTTGATAGCTCTGGCCAGCTCAATCGTGGCATTGCCATTGAATTGGCTGAGGCGAATATAGCCAATGGGAAGATTGCCCGCTTCAGTATGCAGTTCAGTCGTCACTGGGTTGAGGGCAATGCGATTTCGAGTCAACCGCACCTCTACCTGCTCTCCCGTTCGTCGGAGCAGGGTCAGCGTTACCTGACTGCCAATCATGCCGCGCATCCGCTCCGCTGCTTCATCCAGAGTGAGATTGGCGGTTGGCATCCCATCGATTTTGAGAATGCGATCGGCAGGGCCAATGCCAGCCTGCTCTGCCGGTGAACCGGCGATCGGCGCAATGACCACCAACTCCCCTGTTTTGGCATCCGAGGCAATTTGTAATCCCACCCCCGTCAGTTCGCCAGAGGTGCTGGTTTGCAGACTGCGGTACTGATCCGGCCTGAGTAGCCGGGTAAACGGATCATTCAGGCTGGCCAGCATCTGCTGGATAGCCAAATATGTTTCTTCCCGATTCTTCAGAGGGTGCTGCAAAGCTTTTTGCCGGACTGCAGACCAGTCTTGATGGTGAAAGGTGCTGTCTACATAAGCTCGATTCACAATTCGCCAAGCTTCATTAAACAGTTTCTGCTCCTCAGTCAGGGCCAACCCCGGAGAAACCCAACACCCAAACCAAAGCAAAGTAATTGTTACGAAAAGTAACCCCAATCGAAAAAGTCGCTGACCCATCATGACTACCACAGGAAAAACCAAGGCATCCTCTCAGAATTGTTCCCTTTTTCAGGGCTTTCTACAAAATCCTTTCCCAGTACATGTTACATTTTTTATAACTCAGAGCAGAGGCAACTTAATTTCCAGTCTTGGCTGCGCCTCCTTTTCACAGGATGTCTCCAGAAGTCTGTTGACCCACCAGTTTTATCCACTTGGGGTTACAGGGGTTCGATCAATCCTGAGATTGGTCAGGCTTAGTGGGTTAGTTGCTCTCATATTCTTCACACTTGCGTCAAAATAGTGGACGTAGGTTGACTTCCAATGGTTGACTGTCAGTAGTTGACTGTCAGTAGTTGACTGTGGGGTCGATATCACATCAAAAACAGTAATTATGATCTTCTAGGAGTTCTTGCTTCATGTTCACCAAGCAGGTAACTGATTCAAAGGTATATCAATGGTTTGACGAGCGGCTGGAAATTCAGGCGCTAGCTGACGATATCAGCAGTAAGTATGTCCCCCCTCACGTCAACATCTTTTATTGTCTGGGTGGAATTACGCTCACCTGCTTCCTGATCCAGTTCGCCACTGGGTTTGCCATGACTTTCTACTACAAGCCGACGGTCACTGAGGCTTTCAACTCAGTGCAATATTTGATGACGGATGTCAATTTCGGCTGGCTGATTCGCTCCATTCACCGCTGGTCTGCCAGCATGATGGTGTTGATGATGATCCTGCACGTGTTCCGGGTCTACCTGACGGGTGGCTTCAAGAAGCCCCGTGAGTTGACCTGGGTCACGGGTGTCATTCTCGCCGTTATCACCGTTTCCTTTGGTGTGACGGGCTACTCCCTGCCCTGGGATCAGATGGGTTACTGGGCCGTTAAGATTGTTTCCGGTGTTCCCAGTGCCATTCCAGTGGTTGGTAATCTCATGGTGGAGCTGATCCGGGGCAGCGATAGTGTGGGTCAGGCAACCCTGACTCGCTTCTACAGCCTGCACACCTTCGTACTTCCCTGGTTCATCGCTGTTTTCATGCTGCTCCACTTCCTGATGATCCGCAAGCAAGGCATTTCAGGCCCGCTGTAAGGTCTCCCCGCCTATTTATCACACCCGTTCAAAGCTTATTACCGAGTAAGGAGAACACTTTAGTCATGGCAACTATTAAGAAGCCGGATCTCAACGATCCTGAATTGCGTGCCAAACTGGCTAAGGGAATGGGGCACAACTACTATGGTGAACCGGCTTGGCCGAATGACCTGTTGTACATCTTCCCTGTCGTCATTCTGGGCTCCATCGCCCTCTGTGTGGGTCTGGCCGTTCTGGATCCGGCCATGGTTGGCGAAGCTGCCAATCCCTTTGCCACTCCTCTAGAAATTTTGCCAGAGTGGTATTTGTTCCCGACCTTCCAGATCCTTCGCATTCTGCCCAACAAACTTTTGGGGATTGCCCTGATGGGTTCCATTCCCCTGGGCTTGATGCTGGTTCCATTCATCGAAAACGTCAATAAGTTTCAAAATCCTTTCCGTCGTCCCGTGGCCACTGCTGTTTTCCTGTTTGGTACTGCAGTTACCCTCTGGCTGGGGATTGGCGCTACCTTCCCGATCGACAAGTCTCTGACGCTGGGCTTATTCTAAACCTCATCTGAGAGCGGCTCTCGCAGCGCCCGCTATGTTTTTCACTGATGCATCCGATGTATCGTTGAAAAGCGTAGCGGGCGCTAGTTTATTTCTTACTGATGACACGTGTTAGTCATTGTTTAGCCTGCGTTAATCAAGTTAATGATTGAGCTTGAGCATGTTGCAGCAGGACCATCTGACAGTTTGCAGCGACTTAGCTGTTCTGACTCAAGTACAGACATGGTTTGAACAGTTCTGCAGTCGATCCGTCCAGCGATTCTCCTGGCCGGAAAATCAGCTCTACAAGTTAAATCTGGCTCTGGCAGAAGGCTTTACCAATGCCGTCCGGCATGCCCATCAGGAGCTTCCCCCAGAGACGGTAATCGAAATTGACCTCTTCCTGTGGGAGGATCGCCTTGAAATCCAAATCTGGGACCAGGGCAAACCCTTCAACCCGGAGGTCCTGGAAGAGCCCAAATTAGGCACTCTCCGTCAGGGTGGGTATGGTTGGTTTCTTCTGAGACGACTGGCCGATCGGGTGGTGTATGAACGGCAGGGGGTTAAAAACTGTCTGCTGATCGTGAAATATCTTTTACCCCAATCTCCATTACCCGATCAAGGCCCTGGCTAGGCCACCCCTCTGGTCAGCCCCCACTGACCTTGGCCTTGTAACCCAGTTGCACTAGGAGTTGGACCAGCTTTTGGGCGTGATCACCCTGAATCTCAATCTCATTCTCCCGCACCGTTCCCCCAGCACCACATTGGGCTTTCAACTGCTTCAGCAGGGATGAGAGGGTTTCTGCCTTCGCTTGAAATCCAGTAATGACCGTGACTGTTTTACCCCCCCGTCCCTTGCGGGTAGCCTGCACCCGCAGATTTTGTTGCGCTGGAGGCAGATCGGGAGTGGCCCGTTCCAGAGCTGCTGGATTGGGTAATCCAAATTCGGAGTAAACGATCCGATCGCCCGTTTTCTTGGAATCAGAATCCTTACGGTTAGCAGCCATAGATCAAAGCGCCTGAAATTTTTCCTATTGTAATACCCCGGAGAATCTCTACAGAGAGCCAGCGGAGATACAGCATGCACCGTCTCCACCCAGGCAACCCCTTTTATAATGGGATTTGTCCATAAATTTTGTGAGAGCCGTGACCACAACCCCCCTTCCCTCCAACCCTCCCTCCAACCCCGATGCACTAACCCATCAACCTGATGCCCTGGGGCGATTCGGGAAATTCGGCGGGAAGTACGTCCCTGAAACCCTGATGCCAGCCCTGAGTGAACTGGAAGCAGCGTTTCATCGACACATTCAAGACTCGGCGTTTCAAGCAGAACTGCAGGGTCTTCTGCGGGATTATGTGGGACGGCCCAGTCCGCTCTACTTTGCCGAGCGTATAACCGCCCACTATGCCCGTCCGGATGGCAGCGGTCCCCAGATTTATCTGAAACGGGAAGATTTGAACCATACTGGTGCCCACAAGATCAACAATGCCTTGGCCCAGGTGTTACTGGCCAAACGAATGGGAAAGCAGCGCATCATCGCTGAAACTGGAGCCGGACAACATGGTGTCGCCACAGCGACGGTTTGCGCCCGGTTTGGGCTGAACTGCATCATTTATATGGGCATCCATGATATGGAACGACAGGCCCTGAATGTCTTTCGCATGCGCCTTATGGGAGCAGAAGTCCGTCCCGTCGAAGCTGGCACAGGCACCCTCAAGGATGCCACCTCCGAAGCCATCCGCGATTGGGTCACAAACGTCGAAACCACCCATTACATCCTGGGCTCCGTAGCGGGTCCCCATCCCTACCCAATGCTAGTGCGAGATTTTCAGGCGATTATTGGTCAGGAAACTCGGGCCCAGTGCCAGGAAAAATGGGGGGGCCTGCCTGATATCCTGCTGGCCTGTGTGGGCGGTGGTTCCAACGCCATGGGCCTGTTCCATGAATTTGTGCCTGAACCCACCGTCCGCCTGATTGGAATTGAGGCCGCTGGCGAAGGAGTGGAGACGGAAAAACATGCCGCCACCCTGACCAAGGGCCGAATTGGTGTCCTCCACGGAGCCATGAGCTACCTGCTTCAAGATGAAGAAGGACAGGTGATTGAACCCCATTCCATCAGTGCAGGTCTAGATTACCCTGGAGTGGGGCCAGAGCACAGCTACCTAAAAGACATTGGCCGGGCCGAATACTATGCCGTCACCGATCGCCAGGCCCTGGAAGGCTTACAACGACTCTCCCAGCTAGAGGGCATTATCCCAGCCCTGGAAACCGCCCATGCGATCGCCTATCTGGAAACCCTCTGCCCCCAACTGGTCGGCAATCCCCGGATTGTGATCAACTGCTCGGGCCGGGGAGACAAAGACGTGCAGACGGTGGCCAAATTCATGCAGGCTGAGCAAGGGTAAGACCATTGCTATGCCTGGGGAACAGGATGTTGGCCATAAAAAGGCAGGGCATTGCTCCAGTCAGGGCGATCGCCCTGCCTCCATTGGGCATGGGCAATCTCCAAGACCGCCTGGGCTGACGCGCCCAGATTGACCTCAGCCTGAAGCCGGTGATAGGGGTCAGGCCAGGATTCCAGTTTTTGCTGCCAGATCTCGATCGGCAGGGCTGTCTCCGGCAGGAGGGGCATCAGCAAGCCCCGGTCAGGGTCCAGCCGGTAGGCGGCCCCAAACACCTCCTGTCGCTGAGCCGCCATCTCAACCACAATGTCCCCTGGCAGCGATCGGGCCGACCAAGCCAGGGCTTCCAAGGACGAGACAGCAAACAAGGGGATGTTCAGTTGCTGGGCCAGGGTGCGGGCAGTCACAACACCGATGCGGGTACTGGTGAAACTCCCTGGACCTTTGGCCACAGCCAGAAAAACCAGATCCTGCCAGAGCTGAGGGGGCAGGAATTCCTGCAGGCAAAGGTGCAGGTGGGTGGACAAATCTCGCCCCAAATCCCAAATCTGCTGGCGGGACTCTCCCTCAAAATCACTGATGGCCAAACCCAACTGCGGGCTGGTAGTATGCAGAGCCAGAGCGTACATGAATCAGGGGATCAGGTAGGAAGCAGTTCACCGGGCCTCAGCCGAGCCCATTTCCCCATCTCTGCTTTAAAGCTGAGACAACCGACCACATCCCACTCCATCTGAATCTCATCTTGAAAGGAACGAATATTCACATTGATGGTGGGTTCCACCGGTTCAAAATCGGGAGAGTCTGTCAAATGGGGCTGCTGATGCTGAGTTTCTACCGCATGGTAGGTCATGCAACGATCGACATATTCACAATTGATACAAATGCACATGATCCAAACCCTCAGCAATCGGCAAGATAGAGAAAGCATTATCTTGCTCACCTTATCTGATACTCTAGCTCAGGCATGTAATTTGTTGCCCGGCCTTTTGATTGATTTTTGTTTCCATGCGCACTGGCTCCCCTCCTTTGACCTTATCCGCTGTTCTTTCTCCCCAGACCTGGCCCTTCAACCTCAAATGGCTCCCCCACCCTACTTTCCTTGTCGGGGGAAGTGTGCGGGATGCGCTGTTAGAGCGGCAGTCGGCGCACCTGGATCTGGATTTTGTCATGCCGGAAGGGTCTGTGGAAACGGCCCGGGCGATCGCCCGTCACTATAAGGCTGGATTTGTCCTGCTGGATACGGAACGGCAAATTGCACGGGTTGTGTTCGACCATGCCACTGCAGATTTTGCCCAGCAGGTCGGGCCTACCCTAGAAATGGATCTGCAGCGACGGGATTTTACGGTGAATGCGATCGCCTATAATCCCCATACCGATCAGTTGATCGACCCCCTGCAGGGATATGCCGACTTGCAACAGGGACGGTTGCGCATGATCGCCCTGGACAATCTGGAGGAAGACCCTCTGCGCTTGCTGCGGGCTTACCGTCAGGCGGCCCAGCTTAATTTCAGTCTAGAAGCAGGCACCCAGGCCGCCATCCGCCAGCTAGCCCCCTTGCTAGGGCGAGTTGCCGCAGAACGGGTCCAGGCAGAGCTGAGCTACCTGTTCAGCACCCCTAAAGGAACCCCCTGGATTACCGCCGCATGGAAAGATGGCCTATTGAATTCCTGGTTTCCCAGCGCCACGGCCAGTAGTTTATCTTTGCTAGCTGCGATCGAACGAGCCGCTGTCATCCTGGCAGAAACCTGTCCAGGCTTTGAGGGGGAACTGTCCCGCTGGATTCGAGACAAGTCTAGCGATCGGCAACCCGGCCCCAAAGCCAAACTGACCGGTGGATCTCGACGCACCTGGCTCTCAACTGCTAAGTTAATCAGCCTGGTCTCCTCCACCCCCCCCATGGCTGAAACAGAACTTGCCCCCTTGAAATATAGTCGGGCCGAAATTCAGGCTGTGACCACCATTCTGAAGTTTTTACCTCAAATAAAACAGGTTGTAGCCCAGCCTGATGGCGATTCCTGTGCAATTCGACGGCAGCAATACCACCTGTTTCAGGGAGTCGGGGTTGGCTTTCCAGCTCTGGCCGTGGTAGCAGTAGCCGATGGCGTTCCTGTAGCAGGCATCATGCCTCTGATCCATCGGTTCCTCACCCCCCATGATCCTGTAGCCCATACCCCCTCCCTACTCACTGGCCAGGATTTGATGACGACCCTGCACCTGTCTGCAGGCCCCAAAATTGGTCAACTCCTGGCTGAGATCCAGTTGGCTCAGGCAGAGGGGCGCATCAGTTCCAGAAGTGAAGCCCTGGAACTTGTGACGCAGCTCTTTTTTGTGTGACCAGAAATCAGTTATAATGAATATTTGGCTCTAAATTTTATGAGGTTAACATGGCTAAACGCCGCAACTTGAAAAAAGAAAAAGCACTCCGGAATGAAGCCTATGCCCGCAAGTTTCGTAAGCGCCCCAGTAAAGGTCGGTTCGGCAGAAGACGACCCTTTGGGAATGATAATCGGGCTGAAGATACCGAGAATATGCAAGAGCCTCAGGACTAGGGTGTCTCACTTCAAGATCACCTCACCGATGGAATAAGCTATCCTCGCTAGCAGAATTAGCCATTGGAGAGCCGTTAAAGTGAGCAGATTGAAACCCGCTGAAGACGGCTCTAGAGATGGCTTAATTAGCCTTTCATAAGTATTCTTTTATAAGATTAGTTTTTCCAACATTTGCTCCAGATCCAGATCAGGTATTGCTAAGCATTCCAGCTCATGACTGATCTGATGAGCAGCAGCCATTCCAGAGGACAGGGCCGCTCCAAGCAAGCCCCCCGGGCACCAATCGCCGCAGCAGATCAGAGGCGGGCTGCTCTCCGCAGAGAAGCAGGGTTGTTGCAAAGGCTGCGTCGCAAAGGCATAGCGCCAGCGATGCACCTGCATCCAGGCAGGCTGATTGAGCCAGTTAAGCTGCAAGCGATCGCCTGCACAACCCAACAAGACTCGGCCCACCCCTTCCAGATCCTCCGTTTCCAGATGACGTTCTGCCAGGGCAGTGCTACTCTGCACCACCAAGACCGGTTGGCCTGGGGAGAGCCGCTTACTGCTATCCCAACCCAGCCAGCCCAATTCAGCATCTTCCGGGAACGTAATTGCCCGCCAGGTAGGGTTCTGTTGCTCCAGGACCGCCTGCCGCTCTTGCGGATAACCCGCCATGACACTCAGACAAGGAGCAAACCCGATCGAGCCCAGCCGCTCCAGGATTTCCGTCGAGATCAGTCCTATCAGAGGTAGCAGGAGCCCATGAGCCTGGGGTGCAGGAACCGCAATAACAACCGCCCTGGCCTCCAGTCCAACCTCTGCCGCCATCCCCTCCCACACCAGGTGCCAGGTTTCTCCAGGGATCAGTTTCACGACACGGCAGCCCAACCGCACATCCAGCCTCGTAGCCAAAGCCTTCGCGATCGCCGTCATCCCTGCAGGAGCAACATAGCGAGGATAGAGGTCTGATTCTGGCTGCAAGCCCCATCCCGGCCTAAACTCATAAACCCTATCTGTCCAGAGTGACAGAATTCCCCGATCGAGCAGAACCCGGATCAAGCCAGCCAGCCCAGCCCCCTGAGCATCGACATAGCGCACCCCATGATCCGCCCAGGTTTCCTGCAGGCGTCGGGTCGCCATCCGGCCCCCCACCCCCCGCGACTTCTCCAGAAC